>VGIY01000031.1 GCA_016867695.1 Candidatus Eiseniibacteriota bacterium
CGACGGCCGGTCCTGCCGCCGCTCACCCTTCGCCGGAGGTCATACATCTTGACGCGCGCCCGAATCCCCTCCAGCCCGCGGCGGCTCCGCTGCGCCCTGGGGTCGGCGGCCCTGCTCGCCGGCTCCCTGGCCGTGCCCGCGGCTCCGGGCCGGGCCGCGGCGCCCGACGATCCCCTGTGGCTGCGGGCGGTCGAGATCGCCGGCCGCAACGAGCACTGGGTGCCGGGCACGATCGTCACCAGGATCGAGGAGCTCGACGGCGAGGGTCGGGCGAAGCATGTCCGCGAGTCGTCGATGCGCCTCTTCCTCGGAGAGGCGGGCGAGGTCGAGAACGAGATCCTGCGCGCGGCCGAGGACGGCAAGGACACGACCGAGAAGGAGCGCCGCAGCGCCGCCGAGGAGAGGAAGCGCGCCGAGCGGGAGCGGGCCGCGCAGCGGGAGCGACTGGAGAAGAAGGCCCGGGAGCGGGGTGTCGATGCCGAGACCCTCGAGCGGGAGGAGGCCCGCGGCGGGCGCTCCGGGGGGAAGCGAGGCTCGAGTCGCTTCGGCGGACCGACGCCCTTCGACCCCGTCGTGCAGGACAGCGTCTCCGCCCGGCGCGTCTCCGCCGAGGATCCGCCGGACGGCGGGCCGCACGTCGCCTTCGAGTTCACCCAGCGAATCGGCGCCACGGGCGCGCTACGCGGCATCGCCTGGATCGAGGAGACGACCGGCCTGCCGATCGAGCTGCGCTTCGCCCCCGACCCCCTGCCCGGACGCGTCAAGGAGATGTCGCTGCGCGTGCGCTTCGCCGCCGTCGCCGACACCGCCTGGGTGCCGGTCGACATGGAGGTCCACGCGCTGGGGAAGATGCTCCTCTTCAAGAAGCGCTATCGCAGCTCGCTCTCCTTCGCCGACCACTGGTGGAAGGAGGGCGAGTAGCCGCGGGGACGCCTGCGCCCGGCGCGACGAGCGACTCCTCCCGGGCCGGCGGATCAGGCGGCGCTCACTCCCCCACCAGCGGAGGATCCTCGCCGAGAAGCTCGCGCGCGTAGTCCTGGAATGTCTCCCCCGGCGTGAAGTCCGGGGCCGGTCGTCGATAGCCGGAAGTGTCGATCTCGCCGCGGATGAAGAAGGCGGACACCGCGGCCTCGAAAGCCTCGCGCTGGAGCCTGACCACATCCATGTGGCCCATCCCGGGCAGGAGCACGACCGTCCCGTTCGTCAGGTGGGCTTCTAGCTCCAGGGCCTGCTCGGGCGGACTCGAGAAGTCCAGGCCGCCGTTCAGCACCAGCGTCGGGACGGCGATGCTCGCCAGCCGGCAGTACTCCTCCGGTATCGTCTCGATCGGCCACCCGCCGTCGCCGGCGGCCGCCCACAGCTCGTTTGCCGGAGATCCGAGAACGACGCCGGTGTCGGCGGCTCCCGCCGCGGCGCCGGCCGCCGGGAATCCGCCGCTGACGATCTTCGAGAAGAACTCCCCCCAGTAGCGGCGGGATGTCGATTGCACGTCTTCGTCGTAGCCCAGACAGATGACCGCCAGGCCGCCCATGTCGCCGCCGCTTGCGGCGACATAGGCATCGAGCACCGCGGCCGCGGTGCCGGTCTCATAGAGCAGGTGGAATGTGGCCAGCCGCAGCTTGTCCCTGTCGAGCGGGACGCCCCGCCACTCGGCCGGGAGCGAATCCAGCACACCGCGGATCGTGCCCAGCAGGTCGGGTGTGCGGGCGGCGGCCTCGGGGTCCGCGCGCCAGAGGTCCGCGTACCCCCTCAGCTGGCCTTCCACGGTCTCGACATCCCAGACGAACCGGCGCGCCCGGCTGCTGGCGCCGATCATCAGGCTCCTGTGCGTCGCTTCCGGGTAGCGGCGGGAGTAGATGTCGGCGAGTTGAGTCCCGTAGCTCGTCGAGAAGAGCTGGATCGAGTCGTACCCGAGGGCCTTGCGCACCGCCTCGACATCGTCCGCGACCTCGACCATGTTGTAACCGTCGATGTCGACGCCGTCGGCCGCCAGCTCGCCGTGGCACTCCCGCAACGCATCTCGTGTGCGGGCGATCCCCTCGGGCGACAGCGGCCGGGCCTCGGCGAGCGCCCGGCCTACCTGCGGGCAGATGAGCTTGACGCTCCCGTCCACGCCCCGGTAGCCGACCCTGACCAGATCGTTCTCGGCCCGGAAGACCGGCGGCAGCTCCGCCCACAGGTTGCTCTGCCCGGGGCCGCCGCCGAGCAGGAAGACGGGCGGCGCTTTCGGGCTCTCGACGGCGTGCTGGCGGATGAACGGCAACTCCAGCAGCCGCGAGCGAGGATCCGTCCTGTTCTCCGGAACGAGCACATACCCGAAGTCCGTACGGGCGCCGTTCCAGGTTCCGCTCTTCAGCACGATCTCGCCGACCCCGCTCCCCGCCAGTCGACCGGGCTCCGGAAAGGGAGACCCGTCCTGCGCCACCGTGGCCCGCGCCGCGCAGAGACCGCAGAGGAGTGTTGCCGCGAGCCTGACGGCCCAGCACTTCATCTCCAGCCTCCCCGAGTCCACCGCCGATGTCCGCGACCCGCCGGCGCCAGTCCCGGCGTGCCCCTGTTCCTCCCGCAGCCGGCCGGAAGGGCCTGCGGCGACGGCATCATCGGGCCGGCGACCGCCCCGGGTCCAGTACGGAAGCCGCCCCCCTACCGCCGCCCGAAGCCGAGGAGCGTGTGCTCCACGCTGAAGCGCTCCGCCAGCGCGAAGTCCTTGAGCCAGGCCCGGCGCCTCTCCCACTCCGCGGCCTCGAGCGCGGCGCGCGGCGGCCGCAGGGAGCCGTCGGCCGCCCGCTCGCGGAACTGGAGCCGGGTGGAGTGCACGGCCAGCCCGTTCGCGCGCAGGATCTCGCGCGGCCCGATGATCTCGAGCCCGTGGTCGGCCGCCCGCTCCGCGAAGGCGGTCCCGGCGAAGAGCACGAAACGGCTCGCCGTCATGATGTCGATCCGGTCGGCCAGCCGCTCGATCAGCCCGAACGTGAGGCGCAGATCTTCGTCGGTGCTCGTCGGGAGCCCGAAGATCATCATCAGCATGTTGGCGATCCCCGCCTCGCCGGCGGCCCGGATCACCCCCTCGATGACCGGCACGCGCGTGCCCTTGCCGACGAGGTCGAGCAGGCGCTGCGAGCCGCTCTCGACGCCCCAGCTGATCCAGCGGCATCCCGCCCGGCGGAGCAGGGCCAGGCGTTCCGGCGTGTGCTCGCCGTCGGGACGGCCCATGGCGTGGAAGCGCAGGTCGAGGCCCTCGGCGAGAAGCGCCTCGGCGATCCGGGCCAGATCGGCGCCGCCGACGTACTGGTCGGCCAGATAGACGTGCCGGGCGCCGCTGCGCCCGCGCTCCTCGGCCAGCTCCCGGGCGAAGTCCCCCGCCGCCTTGCTCCGGTAGTCGCCGAAGGAGAAGTTGTGCGCGCAGAAGCGGCATCGCCGCCAGCGGCAGCCGCGCGAGAAGAGCGCCGGCAGGACGGGCTCGGGATTCCAGTAGGCGGCGAGCGGCAGGTCGCCGAAGTCGGGGCGCAGGGCGTGCGTGGCCGCCATCTCGAGGCCGGCTGCCGGGACGGGCGCGTTGCGCCGCACGCCCCCGGGCGCGGCGCGCGCCAGGCCGGGCACCTGCTCCCAGGCGACGCCGCGGCACAGCGCCTCCGCGGGCAGCTCGCCCTCGCCGGGGACGGCGGCATGGACCGCCGGGAACGCGCGCAGCAGCTCCTCCAGGTCCAGCGCCGAGATGGCCGCGCCCCCGAGCACGACGCGCGGTCCCCTCCCGCCGCACCGCTCCTCCACCCGTCGGGCGATCGCCAGCGCCCAGGGGAGCTGCTCGAGGTACATCACCGAGAGGCCGACCCAGACGGGATCCCCGCCCAGCAGCCGCTCGACCAGGCTGTCGAGCAGCGCGGCGAAGTCCTCGCCGGAACCCGCGCGGCCGATCTCGTCGCCCCCCTCGGCGTAGCGCCGAGCCTCCCCGCACAGCGCGTCCATGGTCCGCCAGGCCCCATTCCAGGAAGACCGCCGGGCGGCGTAGCCGCACGCATCGAAGAAGCGCGACGGATCGCGCATGAACGCGCGCACTCCCCCCAGCGGGGCGTGGCGGAGCGCCAGGAAGTCCCAGGCGGCGAGATTGCCGTCGAGGAGGGCGAGGGCGACCTCGGGCATCGCCCGCCGCAGGTGCGCGGCGAGCATGGCCAGGCCGAGCGGCGCGTAGCTGGGCGCGGCGGGGGGAGGGAAGAGCAGGGCGACCCTCACGGCGCCCTCCTCTCCGGCCCCGGATGGGGCGCGGGCCGCGGAGCGCCGGGCGATACTCGGGGATGCGGTGGCAGATGACCTCCGGCGGCGCCGGCGGATCGCCCCGCACGGGCGTCGAGCGCCCGCCGGCCCGCGCCGCGCGCTACTCGGGGATGCGGTAGCAGACGACCTCCGGCGGCGCCGCCTCGTCCTCGCCGGCGGCGCCGCCGGCGACGCCTCCGCCCACCGCGGCCATCGCCGCCCCGGCGTAACCCTTGACCAGGAGCGCGCGATCGTCGCCGAGGAAGAAGAGCCGATCGCCGCGGCGGCCCTCGCAGGCGATTGCCGTCTGGAGCACGAAGCTCCCGTCGGGATCGAAGATGTCGTAGGTCTGGAACACACCCTCGGGCTGATCGTGGCCGCTCCGGCCGTGCAGCACCCAGAGCCGATTGGCGCCGTCGACGCGCATCTGCAGGACCACCGGATCGTCGTCGCAGGCGATCCGGTCGATCTCGCGGCCGAGGACGATCATCCGCCGCGACTGCTGCGCGCGCTCCTTCTCCTCCGCCGTGCGCCGGCGCGGCTTGAAGGGCCGGGTGATGATGAGCTCGGGCGTCCCGTCGGGCCGATAGACGCGGATCTCGTAGCGATCGCGCACCGGCGCCGCGTAGACGCGGCCGTCGGGGCCGAGGGCCCAGCCGCCCAGGTGGACGAAGTAGTCCACCGCCTCGTCCCACACCGCCGTCGAGACGTCCTGGGTGATCGTCCTCTCCAGGTAGCGTACGACGGCGCCACCGGTCTCGTCGACGCGGGCCAGATAGCGATGCTGCGAGATCTCCCCCGCCCGCGGGCTCATCGCCTCGGCGCAGACGACCAGGCTGCCCCCGCGGCAGGCGGCGCCGTAGGCCATGTGCCGCCCTCCGGCGAGCGGATCTCCCGCCCCGAGGATGATGCTCCCGGCCGGCGTGCCGTCGCGGGCGAGCTTGACGATCATCCCGGGCGACATCTGCAGCACGCCGATCGCGGCGTCGGGGAGGAGCACCAGGTCGCGCGGGCGGCGCAGCTCGCCCGGCCCGTCGCCCTCGCGGCCCAGCGTGCCCAGGAGACGCCCGTCGGGAGAGAACACCTGGACGTGCGCGAGCTGCCGGTCGAGCAGGTAGACCTTCCCCTCCTCGTCGGCCGCCGCCTGGCCGATGGCGCCGAAGAGGATCTCGTCCTCCTCGCCGCCCGCGCGCCACAGCTCGCTCAGGCGCAGCGTCCGCACGCCCTGCTGGGGCGTGTCGCCGTTGCGGACGCGCGGCACGTCTGCGCGCGCCCCCCCGGGGAGAAGCGCGGCGGCGACGAACAGGACCGACAAGCGCGAGAGGAAGGGAACGGCGAGTCGCTTCATGACACCTCCCGCCGGCGGCGGCGCCGGCTTGCCCACGCGGGCCGCGGCGATCCGCGGCGCCCCGCGGGCCGCGCGCGGGAAGTTCCTACCCATCTTCCACCATGGATTGATGTTGGAACGCCTCGGTCGGAGCCGATCCTTACCAGAGAGGACCCGATTGCCGCAAGCGACGATCCCGGAATCGGCCAAACGGCCGCCCATGGCCCTCCCTCGCGCGGCCCGGAGACCGACTGCGCCGGGGCGAGCGCCTCGCGGGCTCGCAGTCGAGCCGGGGGTCTTGCCCGCCCCGTTCCGACCAGCGGCGCACGCGACGAGTCGGAGACGCGCGTGCCGGCGCCGGGCGTCCGGCGCGGCGGCGCCCCGGAGTGATGCAGTCCCGCCTCGGAGCGGGCCTGCCCCGGCCGCAATCTAGTGGCGACCGGCCCGCTCCACGCTTCACTGGACGCTCGCGCGCCGCTATGCTGCCCGCGAGTCTGATCCTCGACAGTCGGACCGAGCCGGCGGCGGCCGGCGGAGGAACGCGATGCTTCCAGCGCTCGTCGGCGCCCTGCTGTTCTTCGCCGCGCCCTCCGGGGCGCAGCCTGCGGGGGGGGACTCGACGGCCGGAGCGATGCCTTCCCCCTCTCCGGTCGCGCTCGCGCCTTCGTCCGCGACCACCGAGGTCGGCGTCGACGAGCACCTGGGGCTTGCCCTGCCGCTGGACCTGGCCTTCCACGACGAGACGGGCCGCCCGGTGCCGCTGCGCGAGATCATCGACCGGCCGACGATCCTGACGCTCGTCTACTACCGATGTCCGGGGATCTGCTCGCCGCTGCTGAGCGGGCTTGTCGACACGCTGGACCGCCTCGATCTGGTCCCGGGCACGGACTACGAGGTCCTGACCATCTCCTTCGATCCCTCCGAGACGCCCGACCTCGCCGCGCGCAAGCGCGCCAACCACCTGGCCGCATTCAGCAAGCCCTTCCCGGCCCCGGCCTGGACCTGCATGACCGGCGACTCGGCGTCCATCGCCGCCCTCACCGACGCCGTCGGCTTCCGCTATCAGCGGGCGGGCAAGGACTTCACCCACCCCGGCGTGCTGACCATTCTCACACCCGACGGCCGGATCGCCCGCTACCTCTACGGGATCTCCTTCCTGCCGTTCGACCTCAAGCTCGCGCTCGTCGAGGCCGCCCGGGGGAAGACGGGGCCGAGCATCAACCGGCTGCTCTACTACTGCTTCAGCTACGATCCCGACGGGCAGAAGTACGTCTTCAGCATCGTCAAGGTCGCCGGAGTCGTGATCCTCTTCTTCGCCGCGATCTTCGTGCTCTACCTGGTCGTGACGGGACGCCGCGCTCGGCGGGGGGACGCCTGAGGTGGCCCGGACCGCGGCGCCGCCCGCCCCTCTCGCGTGCAGCTACCTGCATCCGGGCGGGGGCCGCGGCGGGCTGCTCGGCTGGGTCCTGACGACCGACCACAAGCGCATCGCGCTGCTCTACCTGTACAGCATCCTGGGCTTCGTCGCCGTCGGCGTCGCCCTGGGACTCCTGATGCGCCTGGAACTGATCGCCCCCGGACGCACGATCGTCGGCGCATCGACCTACAACGCCCTCTTCACGCTCCACGGCGTGATCATGATCTTCCTCTTCATCATCCCCGGGATCCCGGCGATCTTCGGCAACTTCATCCTGCCGTTGCAGATCGGCGCTCGCGACGTCGCCTTTCCGAGGCTGAACCTCCTCTCCTGGCACTGCTACATCGCCGGGGCCATCCTCGCCGTCACCGCCCTGTTCACCGGCGGCGGCCCCCCCGACACGGGCTGGACCTTCTACGCGCCCTACAGCATACGGACGACGACCAACGTGACCCTGGCGGTCTTCGCCGCCTTCGTGCTCGGCTTCTCCTCGATCCTCACCGGCCTGAACTTCATCGTCACGATCCACCGCCTGCGCGCGCGCGGCATGGGTTGGTTCCGCCTGCCGCTCTTCGTCTGGAGCCTCTACTCGACCGCCTGGATCCAGCTCCTGGCCACCCCGATCCTGGCCATCACGCTGCTGCTGGTGATGATGGAGAGGCTCTTCGGCCTGGGCCTCTTCGACCCCGCCCGCGGAGGGGATCCGCTGCTCTACCAGCATCTCTTCTGGATCTACTCCCATCCCGCCGTCTACATCATGATTCTGCCCGCGATGGGCGTCGTCTCCGAGATCCTGCCCACTTTCGCCCGCCGGACGATCTTCGGATACAAGGCGATCGCCTTCTCCAGCATGGCCATCGCCCTCTTCGGCTACCTCGTCTGGGGCCATCACATGTTCACCAGCGGGATGAGCGACACTTCCCGCTGGATCTTCTCCCTGCTGACCTTCCTGGTGGCGATCCCCAGCGCCGTCAAGGTGTTCAACTGGACCGCGACGCTGTACAAGGGCTCGATCGATGCCTCGCCGCCGCTGCTCTTCGTCTTCGCCTTCGTCTTCCTCTTCATGATCGGCGGACTGACCGGCCTGATGCAGGGGGCCCTGTCGGTCAATGTCCACGTTCACGACACCGCCTTCGTCGTCGGCCACTTCCACTACGTCATGTTCGGGGGGGCCGGCTTCGGCCTGATGGCGGCGCTGCTCTACTGGTTCCCCAAGATCTTCGGCCGCCTCTACCCCCGCCGCCCGGTCTACATCGCCCTGGGCGTGCTCTTCGCCGGCTTCAACCTGCTCTACTTCCCGATGCTGGTCCTCGGCTGGATGGGCCAGCCGCGCCGCTACTACGACTACCTGCCGCAGTTCCAGACCGGGCACCTGATCTCGACGATCGGATCCTGGGTCCTGCTGGTGGGACTGCTGATCCTGACCGTCACGCTGATGCGCGCCGCCCGCCGCGGTCCCTGGGCGCCGCCCGATCCCTGGGGCGGAACCACGCTCGAGTGGCGGACCGCCTCGCCGCCGCCCGTGGAGAACTTCGCCGTCGAGCCGGCCGTGACCGGCAGGCCCTACGACTACGGCGCGCTCGGGCGGGGCGCCGCCGCGCCGGAGGGGAGGTGAGCCGGGGCATGGGCAGCACCCTCGCCGCACCCGCGCAGACGGCCCATCATCGCGACGCCGTCGGGGCGAAGCTGGGCATGTGGCTCTTCCTCTTCACCGAGCTCCTGCTCTTCGGCGGGCTCTTCCTGCTCTACGCCGTCTACCGCACGCGCTTCCCGAGCGACTTCCACTTCGCCGCGACGACGCTCGATCCGCTGGTCGGAACGGTGAACACGCTCATCCTGCTGACCAGCAGCCTGACGATGGTCCTGGCGGTCGCCGCCCTGGAGCGCGGCCGCCGGCGCGCGGCGCAGGCCTTCCTGGCGGCGACGATGGCGCTGGGCGCGCTCTTCCTGGCGAACAAGGCTTCCGAGTGGGCGGCGAAGATCGGCCACGGCCTCTTCCCGCGGTCGGGCCTGCTCCTCGATCGGACCGACGGCGAGAACCTCTTCTACGGCCTCTACTACGGGATGACCGGGCTCCACGCCCTCCACGTGCTGGTCGGCCTGGGGATCCTGGCGGTGATCTGGGGCCTGCTGGCCCGCGGGCCGCGCCGCGGGGGAGAAGCGGCGGCCGAGCGCGGCACTGAACGGCTCGGGAGCGAGGCGGCGGCCGAGCGCGGCACTGAACGGCTCGGGAGCGAGGCGGCGGCCGAGCGCGGCATTCAACTCGAGAACGCCGGGCTCTATTGGCATCTCGTCGATGTCGTCTGGATCTATCTCTTTCCGCTCTTCTACCTGATCTCGTAGTCGCGGACCGGGGGCGTCGCGTGGAGCAGAGACCGCTGAACGGCTACGGCACCTACCTGCTGGTCTGGAGCGCGCTCGTCGTGCTCACCGCCGTCACGGTCACGGTCGCGGGGCTGCACCTCGCCCGCTGGAGCGCCCTGGCGGCGATCCTCGTCGCCACGATCAAGGGCTCCCTCGTACTCCTCTACTTCATGCACCTGCGCCGCGAGGCGGCGATCATCAAGGTGTCGCTGCTCGTCGCCCTGCTCACCTGGACCGTCACCCTGGCGTTGACGTTCGCCGACGTCGCCTTCCGGTGAGGTGGAGCATGTACGGCCCGGTCACCAGCTACCCCGCATCGGTCGACGCGACCTTCTACTTCATCGTCGCCGTGTCGCTCTTCTTCCTCCTGCTCGTCACGACGCTGATGATCGTCTTCGCCGTGCGCTACCGCCGCAGCCGCCGCCCGCGGGCGGAGCAGATCGAGGGGCACACGCTGCTGGAGATCGCCTGGACGATCATCCCGCTGCTGCTGGTCCTGGCGATGTTCCACTTCGGCTTCGAGGGGTTCCGCGCGCTGCGCAGCGTGCCCGAGGGGGCCATGACCGTCAAGGTCACGGGCCGCATGTGGGACTGGAGCTTCCGCTACGAGAACGGCAGGGAGGCGGCCAAGCTGTACGTGCCGGTCGACCGTGCGATCAAGCTGTCGATGACCTCGGTCGACGTGCTGCACAGCTTCTACATTCCCGCCTTCCGGGTGAAGGAAGACGTCGTCCCCGGCCGCGAGACCTACCTCTGGTTCAGGCCGCAGACCACGGGGCCGGCGGACATCTACTGCGCCGAGTACTGCGGGCAGCGGCACGCCTACATGATGTCCGAGGTCGTCGTCCTGGAGGCGGAGGAGTTCGAGGCCTGGCTCGCGGCGGGCGGCGAGGAGGGGGAGAAGGAGGGCGTGCCCGCCCTGCTCGCGCGCCACGCCTGCCTCGACTGCCACAGTCTGGACGGATCGCCCGGCGTCGGGCCGACGCTGCGCGGGCTCTACGGCCGGCAGCGCGCCCTGATCGTCGCCGGCCGGGAGGAGACGCGCGTCGCCGACGAAGCCTATCTGCGCCGGGCCATCCTCGAGCCCGACGCCGAGTACGTGCGCGACCACGAGCGCAACATGCCCGCGCCCGTGGGGCTGAGCGAGGAGGATCTCGAGCGGATCATCGCCTACATCCGGGCGCTGGAGTAGGCGGCGGACGGGGCGGCGCGGGCGGAGACGGCACGCACGACCGGAGGCGGGCGTTCAGGGGCGGGCGGCAGCGGGCGCGATGACGGGACTCGCGGGCGGCAGGCGCCCTCGAGACGGAGCGCGATCGCCGCGACACGCGGGAGGCGACGATTGCCGAGGCCGGGCCACACGAGACGGGGAGTCCCCGGCGCGCGCCGGGAGGGCCTGTGGCGGCTCTTCCGCCCGCCGCTGGCCTTGCTCGTCGGCCTGTCCGCGGCGGCAGCCCACGCCCTCGCGGCGGGCGGTCCGACCGCCGGCGCCCTCGTCCCCGGCGCCGCCTGCCTGCTCCTCGCCGCGGGGGCCTCGGCGGTGAACCAGGCCCAGGAGCGCGAGACCGACGCGCGCATGGCGCGCACGCGGCACCGCCCCCTGCCCGCCGGCTCCCTGGCGCCCGCCGGGGCGCTCGCCCTGGGGGGAGGCGCGATCCTCTCGGGCCTCGGGCTGCTGATCGCTCTCGCCGGCCCCCCCGCCGCCGGCGCCGGGGCGCTCGCCGTCGCCTGGTACAACGGCCCCTACACCTGGCTGAAGCGCAGGTCCTCCTTCGCCACGGTGCCGGGAGCGCTCTCGGGCAGCCTCGCGCCCGCGGTCGGCTGGCTGGCCGCCGGAGGGGATCCGTCGGCCCCGGGCCTGCGGTTGCTGATGCTGATCCTCTTCCTCTGGCAGGCGCCCCACTTCTGGCTGCTTGCGCTCCGCCATGGAGGCGACTACGAGCGGGCCGGGCTGCCCTCGGCGCTGCGCGCGCTGGGCGGACCCTCGCTGCGGCGGGTCACTTTCGTCTGGATCCTGGCGACGATCGTGGCGACGCTCTGGATGCCGCTCTGCGGCCTGATGCGCAGCCGCGGCCTCTTCCTGGGGCTCGTCGCGCTGGCGGTCGTCCTCGGCCTCCTCTCGGCGCCGCTCCTGCGCTCCGCTGCGCCGAGCGACCGGTGGCTGCGGGCCAGCCTGACGCGGCTCAACGTGTACCTGCTGGCCGCGCTGGCGCTGGCGGTGATCGACGGAGGCGCCGGGCCGTGACGGGGGAGCGGCGGCCGGCGGCAGGACGCCGCGAGCCGCTCGCGCGGAGGGGGCGAAGCGGGAGTCGGCGGGCTGAAGGGCGGCCGGCCGCGCGGCGGCGGGCTGCGCCGCTCGCCGGCAGGGAAGCGGAGACTCGGAGGTAGCGGCTCGTGGGAGTTCTGGAACGGATGATCCTCGCCCCGCTGCCCGCGCAGCTTCCCCTGCTGCGGCTGCTCATCCCGCTTCTCGCCTTCGCCTTCCTCGCCTTCGCCGGCGTGATGATCGTCTCGACCGGCGCCTCGCTGCTCGCCCGTCCCTGGAGGCCCTCCGTCGCCCGGCGGCTGCGCGAGCTGCCCTTCGGCGGACCCGCCCCCTGGATCGTCTTCGGCCTCGCGCCGCCGGCCGGCCTCGTCTTCCTCCTCTCCGCTTCCCTGGCCGGAGCGGGCCTCGATGCCGGCGCCTATCTCGCCCGCATCCTCGCGCTCGCGCTGGCCGCCTTCGTCGCCCTCCGCCTGCACGCCCGGCGGGGCCATCCGGCCGCCGGCCTGATCGGGCTGCTGTTCCTCCTGGGAGCTGCGTTCCACTTCGTCGCCACGCTCACGCTGGTGACTTTCCCGGAGAAGTGGGCCCGGCACGCGGCGCCGCTGCCGTTCCTCTACTCGATCCAGCCGGCCGTCCAGTTCAAGCTGTTCCTGGCCTGCTCGGCGTTCCTGTCCGGGGCGGCGATCCTGCTCTCCCGGGGCGGCCGGCCCGATCCCGAATCCGTCGCCGATCGCGACGACGAGGCTGCCCTGCGCCGGGTCGGCTGCGGTCTGATCCTCGGCGGCGCCCTGGTCGCCCCCCCGCTGCTCGTCTGGGACCTCTACACGGCGCCCGACATCTCGCTGACGCTGCGCGTCTTCGGCTCGGCGCTGCTCATGCTCGGCCTCCTCCTCGCCGGCGCCATCCTGGCCCTGACCATGCTTCGCCGCGGGCACGCACGACACGCGACGGCCGCCGCGATCCTGGGCCTCGCCCTGCTCGGCACGCTCGCCTACCGCGGACAGGCGGCGCGGGCCGACGCGGCGCGCGAGCCGGAACGGATGGTCGCCGTCGCGGCGGAGGCGCGCTACGCCGCGCTCGTCGCCGAGCAGGAGAGCCGCTACAGGACCGATCCCCCCGACGAGGCGCTCGGCGAGCGGATCTACCGCGAGCGCTGCTCCTCCTGCCACGCCTTCGAGCGCAGGCTCGTCGGGCCGCCCTACGACGAGGTCGTCCCCAAGTACGCCGGGGATCTCGCCGCCCTGGCCGAGTTCATCCTCAACCCTCGGCGCGTGGACACGAGCTACCCGCCGATGCCCAGCCAGGGCCTGCGCGCGCGAGAAGCGCAGGCGGCGGCGATCTTCCTCGCCCTGCGCGTGACGGGCGAGGCGGACGCGTCCGTCTTCGGCCCGGGCGCTTCCTCCGAATCCCGCTCGGGGGAGCCCGGGGCGCCCGCCCGGACGGAGGAGGGGCCGTGAAGGCGAAGCTCCTGATCGGCGCCCTGCTCGCCTTCTTCGCCTTCTGCGGCGTGCTGATCGTGCTGCTCGCCCACTTCCGGGGCGCGGGCGCCGAGGGGCCGGCGCAGCCGATCGCCTTCAGCCATCCGATCCATGTCGAGACCGTCGGTCTCGACTGCGCGCACTGCCACGCGACGGCCGATCGGTCCCGGCGCCCCGGCATGCCGAGCGTCGCGCTGTGCATGGAGTGCCACGAGCAGGCCGCCGCCGACCGGCCGGAGGTGCGCAAGCTGCGCGAGCATCGGGACGCCGGGCGGCCGATCGAGTGGGCCAGGGTCTACGGGCTCCCCTGGCACGTCGGCTTCTCCCACAAGCCGCACATCCGGGCGGGCGTCGAGTGCGCCGCGTGCCACGGCGAGCTGCGCGCGCAGCCTCGCGTGCGCCGGGTGAGCTCGCTCGAGATGGGGTGGTGCGTCGGCTGTCACCGCGACCGGACGGCGGACACCGACTGCTGGGCCTGTCACCGCTAGGAGCGGAAGCGACGGCATGAAGCGCAGGCAGTTCGTCAGGCTCCTCGGGCTGGCGCCGGGCGCGCTGGCCGCGCCATGGGACGCGGCGCAGGCGCGGAGCAAGCTCCTCTCGCACCTCCTGCCGGGAGACCCGGACGACCCGCCGGACGGCTCCCGCTTCATCCCGGCGACGTGCACCGAGTGCCCGGCCGGATGCGGCATGCTCGTCGAGGTCCGTGAGGGGCGGCCGATCAAGCTCGAGGGAGACCCCGACTGCCCGCTCGGGCGCGGCGGCCTCTGCGTCCGCGGCCAGGCCTCGCTCGCGCGGCTCTACCACCCCGAGCGCCTGCGCCAGCCGCTCGAGCGCGCGGCGGACGGGGAGCTGCGCCCGATCGCCTGGGAGGCGGCGCTGGAGCGCGTCGCCGCGGCGCTCGGCTCCGCGGCGGGCGCGCGGGACCCGGGCTTCTACCTGGCGGGGCAGACGACGGGCGCGCTGGCCGATCTCGTCGACGCGTTCGCACGCGCGCACGGTCTGCAGGTCCTTCCCGGACTCGAGCTCTTCCATCATGGGGCCTTGCGCCGGGCGCACGAGATCCTCTTCGGCCGCCGCGAGGTTCCGACCTACGCCCTGGGCGGCCCGGACCCCGCCGACCTCCTGGTCACATTCGGGGCCGATCTCTTCGAGAGCTTCCTCCATCCGGTCCGCCGGGCGCGCGAGTTCGCCGAGGCGCGCGAGCGCGGCCTGCGCTGGTTCCACTGCGAGCCGGGGCTGTCGATGACCGGATGCAGCGCCGATCGGCGCCTCGCTCTCGCCGCCGGCGGCGAACCGGCTCTCCTGCTCCACCTCCTGGGCGAGATCGCCGCGGGCGACGGCGCGACCCTGCCCGCCGAGGTCCTGGCCTCACTGCCCCGGATGCCCCTGGAGGAGGCGTCGCGGAGGACCCGTCTCTCCGGCGATGCCCTGCGCGAGCTCGCCGGCGCGCTTCGCTCGGCGCGCCGGCCGCTGCTCCTCTGCGGCGGGATCGCCACGGCGATGCCGGGCGGCGGCGATGCCGCGCTCCTCGCCGGGCTGCTCCAGTGCGCCACGGGGCAGATCGGCTCGACCGTCGAC
>VGIY01000032.1 GCA_016867695.1 Candidatus Eiseniibacteriota bacterium
TGAGCAGCGTCGATGCGTAGCGCTGATCGATCCCCTGCCTGTAGACATTGGCCGATTGCGTGCGCACCGACACGAACAGGACATCCCGGCCGTCGGGCGTCCAGCCGATCGGGGAGTCGTTGCGCTCATCAAGCGTCAATCGGCGAGGCGGTCCAAGCCGACGTCCTTCATCCTCCAGCGCGCAGAGGTAGACGTCGAGCTGAGCGCGTCCCTTGACCAGAGCCAGGCGCTTGCCATCCGCGCTGCAGGTCAGGTCCCATGCCTGCCCTCCCAGCACCGAGAAGGCCCGGACCGCTCTTCCCTGCACGCTGCCGCTGTTCGGGTCGACCGCGATCGCCCAGACATCCCATCGATCCTGGCTCTGCGTCGAATCGGGCAGGGAGTACAGGAGACGGCCGTCCGGCAGCCAGCAGATGAACCGCGCCGTCTGCCACCCCGCCCCCAGCCACTCGCTGGTCAGGATCGGAGTCTCGGCCCCGCCCTCCAGGTCGCAGGACTCCAAGCGGATGCCATGAAGCACGCGCGAGCCGGGGTCGTAGGCCCCGGAGCCGGAGTACGCGAGATAAACGATTCTGCGCCCGGTCATGGACCAGGTGGCAGAGTCGTACCTGACAACCGGCCCGCCGGGCTCCTTGAGGCGTCGTGCCCCCGACCCGTCTGCCTCCATGATCCAAATCGCCCTGTACACGTCTTCCCGGGCCATGCAGAGGATCCGACCGTCGCTGGCAATCGCGGGTTCCCGGAAGCCATTGCTCAGAAGGTGGGTGCGGCGTTCAAGGGGCAAGACGTGCCAGAGGCTGTCTTGAGTCGTGCCGCCGACGCGAATCGATGTGCCGATCAGCAGGGACTTGCCATCCGGGAACCAGGCCAGCTGCACCTCTGCAGCTCCTGGCGCGCCGTGTGGCAGCCTTGCGTTCCGATCACTAGCGGCCAAGGAACCGTCATGAACGCATGACGAAACGGGAGGCCGAGAACCGAGATCTGCCGTCTGGGAGACCAGGCGACGAGATTGCCGATCTCCGGGGCCAGGATGCCGAGCGCCAGCCGAGTCAGGCCAAGGGAAATCAGCACGATGGATGAGAGGAGGATCATGTTGACCAGGGCGAGTTGGCGGTACGCGCCCGCCGGGTCTTCTCGGGTAGGCACCCTGCGGTCCTCTTCAGATGCTTCCAGCGCCGGTTCCAGGGCCACGCCTTGAGTGGAGCCGATGGTAGATAACGCCCTCACGGAGCGCAAGGAGACTGGCCGAATCCGGGTGGACGCTCTTCGGCTCGCTCCGGGCGGCACCGTCAGAGGCGCCGCTCCCCGCGAGGCGAGTACGCAGTGCCGACGCCGAGCGCGTGACCCGGAGGCCGCCGGGCCGGCGGGGTCGGCGCCGCTCACGGCGGGGACGCAGCGGAGCCTGCCGTGGGAGCCGGCGCTCTGCTGCCACACTGCCGCTGCCACTCCGCTCTCTGTTCTGCTCTCTTGCCTTGCGGACCTGCCGCCCGTCAATATGTGGGCGGGAAGCCTGGACCCCAACGACGGGAGGCGGCGGCCGCTCGATCCGGGAGAGATCGCGGCCCGGGTGGTCCGGAGCGGCGGGCGGCGCTACCCGGGGGGCTCGGACCTTCCCGCGCCGCCGGCGAGCGGACGAGCTTCCGACCCAGAGGAGGTATCGGCATGGACCCTGTGGCATCCGTCGGGCGCGTGGCGCGACCGCGCCTCACCCTTCCCGGCCTGGGCGTCCGGGCGCTGTCCGCTCAGGGGCTGCTGCTCGCCGCGGCCGGCTTCCTGCTCCCCGCGGCGGCGCACGCGACGGGACTTCCCGTGCGCGTCCTGCTGCCCATGCACTGGCCGGTGATCCTGGTCGGCCTCTGCTACGGATGGCGCTCCGGCGCCCTCGCCGGTTTCGCCGCTCCGGGCTTGAGCTTCGTGCTGTCGGGCATGCCGTATCCGCCGATGCTGCCGCCGATGACTCTCGAGTTGGCCGCCTACGGGTTCCTGGCAGGGTTCTTCCGGGAGCGTCTCCGGTGGAGCGCGGCGTGGGCCACGGCGCTGGCCCTCGCCGGCGGCAGGCTGCTGTTCCTGGCTCTGGTGGTGGTCACCGGGGCGACAGGCGGCGCGCTGGCACCCTACCTCAAGGCGGCGATGCTCCCCGGACTGGCCGCGGGCCTGGCGCAGGTCCTCCTGCTGCCCTCGATCGCGAGGTGGTGGGTGGCTCGAGAGTCGCGGGAGTAGTCTCGGGGGCTCCCGGCCGATTCGGGGCGCCCGCGCGGTAGCGAAGAGCACCGACGCACACCCGCCGGATCCCGGCCCGCCGCCCCAGGCGCGGGCCGGCGGAGGGCGGGCGTTTCGGGGGAGGTCAGACCGATTAGCGCCGCAGCCATCTACACGTCCCGGAGCGCGGCGAAGAGCCTCTGGCAGGAGTATCGCGTCTACCCCGATCGCGTTGAGTTCGACACCCACTTCGGCAGGCTGACGGTCCCGTTCGATCATGTCGAGAGCGTGGAGATCTCCGAGTCCGAGGTGAAGGGCCTCTTGAGGGGCGACCTGCACCTCAGGAACTTCCGGCCGGCGCTGAAGCTGGACTGGGCCAACTTCCTGGAGCACGTGGCTCTCGACAAGAGCGAGGGCTGTGTACGGCGCCTGCTCTTCACCCCGGACGATCTGAACGCGTTCAAGGCCGCGCTGGACGATGCCCTGCGCCGGCATCGCGGCCGGGCGCTGACGGGCGGGGCGTGATCGCGCGCGCACCGGGGGACGGATTCGAGACCGCCAACGGAGGGCGCGGGGGATGACGCCGATCTCGGAATCGGGGCCGGGATCCACGTCCCGCGGGGGGGGCACCGGCGTTTCGGGAGGGAGTGTCTCGGGCGGGAGTTGACCTCGCGCCCGGGCGTTCGCTATAGCTTCGAGGGAGATCGCGCGGCGGGGTCTCGTGCCCCGCGGCCCGCCGTTACCCATCGAGCGGTCGCGGCGGACTGACGCGCCTTTGAGGGATCGCCCGACTGCCGCCGGACCCGGCCTGTCGTCCCGCCAAGGAGGGCGAGGGGCGCGCCGGCGGGGCGCGGCGCAAGGGGGGAGAAGGAACATGCGCAGCTCTGCAGTCGTTGTCGGGCTCATGGTCCTGGCGATCGCCATCGGCGGCTGCGCCGGCAAGTCGAAGTCGCCGACGCTGGGGGAAACCATGGCCGGCCACGCCGACGACACACAGGAGTTGGCGAAACTGAAGCGGGATCTCGCCAAGGAGTGGGAACGCGGCGCGAAGCTGGTCTCGGAGGGCGAGAAGCGGGTCCAGCGGGGAGAGCGCCAGATCCGCACTGCCGAGCGGGAGCTGCAGCGGGGCCGCGAGGCCGTGGCCACCGGCCAGGCGGAGGTCCTACAAGGCCAGCAGCTCATGCAGAGCAGCGAGGCCCGCTTCCGCGAGCTCTTCCCCGACGCGCCTATCGGGCAGTAGCGCGGGGATCCGACGAACCCGCCCGCGATGAACGCCCCGCACCGCCAGCGTCGGCCGGGTCGCGGCGGTGCCCCGGCACCCGCCGTGGCCGTCGCCCGCCGACAGCGGCGATCGGGGCGCGGGGAACCCTCGCCCGCGGGCGAGTGCGCCTGGCACGCCTGCCCCGAGGACGATGTCTTTCGCCGGCTCGAGGCGGACCGTGAGGGGCTGAGCGAGTCCGCGGCGCTGGAGCGCCTGCAGGCGTTCGGCCGCAACACGCTGCCGGGCAAGGCCCCCCCCTCGCTTCCGCGCGTCATCCTGCACCAGTTCAAGAACCCCCTGATCTACATCCTGCTGATCGCCGGGGGCGTCTCGTTGGCGATCGGGGATCTCAAGGACGCGATCTTCATCTTCGCCGTCATCGTGCTCAACACTGTCATCGGGACCACGCAGGAGTGGCGTGCCGAGCGCAGCGCGCACGCCCTGCAGGACCTGTTGCGGATCCGGGCGCGCGTGAAGCGGGCGGGGGAGGTCGAGACGGTCGAGGCCGAGGAGCTGGTCCCGGGCGATCTCGTCCTGGTCGAGTCGGGGGACAAGGTCCCGGCCGACCTCCGTCTGCTGCAGGCCACCAGCCTGGCCATCGACGAGTCCTTCCTCACCGGGGAGTCGCTACCCGTGGAGAAGCGGCCCGGCGTGCTGGACGGCGCGGCGCCCGTGAGCGAGCGGACGAACATGGCCTTCGCCGGGGCGACGGTGATCACCGGCCGCGGCCTCGGGCTGGCGACCGCCACGGGGGCCTCCACCGAGGTCGGCAGGATCGCCCGCTCCGTCAGCGAGGGGGAGGGCGCCAAGCCCCCGCTGGTCATCCGCATGGAGCGGTTCTCACGCCAGGTCGGCGTCGTCGTTCTCGCCTTCGCCGCTGCTCTCGGCGCCTTCTCGATCCTGCGCGGCGCGGAGTTTCGCGACGTCTTCTTCATCATGATCGCCATGGCGGTGTCGGCCATCCCGGAGGGACTGCCGGTGGCGATGACCGTGGCGCTGTCGCTGGCCACCGGGCGGATGGCGGCGCGCAAGGTCATCGCCCGCCGGCTCGTGGCGGTGGAGAGCCTGGGCAGTTGCACGACTATCGCCAGCGACAAGACGGGCACGCTGACGGTCAATCAGCAGACGGTGAGACGGATCGTCCTGCCCGACGGCACGCGCGCCGAGATCTCCGGCCAGGGATACAACGACGAGGGTGAGGTCGCCCTGCCGGAGGGTGGCGTCCCCGGAGAGGCGCTCAGCGCCCGCCTGAGGGATCTGGCGCGGGCCGGGGTCCTGTGCAACGAGGGGGCGCTCTCCAAACGGGAGAGCGGCTGGCGGCACAGCGGCGACTCCATGGATGTCGCCCTGCTGGCCCTGGGGCTCAAGATGGGCGTCGATCCGGAGGGCCGCCGCGAGCACATCGTCGGCGAGAGGCCGTTCGAGTCGGAGGCCCGCTACGCCGCCGTCGCCTACCGTCGGGGCGACGTCGCCCGCGTCTTCGTCAAGGGGGCCATCGAGGCGGTGGCTCCCTTCTGCGCCCGCATGCGCACCGGGTCCGGCGATGTGCCGATCGAGCCCGAGAGCCTGATGCGCCAGGCGCAGGAGCTGGCGGAGGGGGGATATCGCGTGCTCGCCTTCGCCGAGCGCCCGCTCGCGCCCGGTGAGGGCCCGGAGGCGGTCGCGGCGGAGAAGATGACGGGGCTCGTGCTTCTTGGGCTCGTGGGCTTCATCGATCCGCTTCGCGCCGAGGTTGGGGAAGCCGTCGCGCGGGCGCGGCGCGCGGGCGTCAAGGTAGTGATGATCACGGGCGACCACCCGGCCACGGCCCTGGCCATCGCCCGCGAGCTGGACATCTCCGACTCGGCCGATCAGGTGATCACCGGCGCGGAGATGGCCCAGGCCATGGCAAGCGACGCGGCCGGCCTCCGCCGGCGCCTGGGGGACATCCGCGTCTTCGCCCGGGTCACGCCCCAGCAGAAGCTGGACATCGTCGACAGTCTGATGGAGCTGGGCGACTTCGTCGCCGTGACCGGCGACGGCGTCAACGACGCGCCCGCCCTCCATCGCGCCAACATCGGTGTGGCCATGGGCTCGGGGACCGAGGTGGCCAAGGACGCGGCCCAGATCATCGTCACCGACGACAACTTCGCCTCGATCGTCAACGGGATCGAGGAGGGCCGCTTCGCCTACGCCAACGTGCGCAAGGTGACCCTGTTCCTCGTCTCCACCGGCTTCGCCGAACTGGTCCTGATCGGGGGCGCCGTGCTGATGAACATGCCCGTGCCCATGCTGGCGGCGCAGCTGCTGTGGCTCAACCTGGTGACCAACGGCATCCAGGATGTGGCCCTGGCGTTCGAGGCGGGGGAGAAGGGCGTCATGGACCTGCCGCCCAGGCGGCCGAAGGAAGGCATCTTCAACCGGCGGATGCTCGAGCAGGTCCTCACCGGCGGCCTGACCATGGCGCTGCTGTGCCTGGTCGCCTGGACCTACCTGCTCGGCCGCGGCGTGGATGTGGGCGAGGCGCGCAACATCCTCTTCGCCCTGATGTTCATGATGCAGTTCTATCATGTGCTGAACTGCCGATCGGAGCACGAGTCGGCCTTCCGGGTTCCCCTGCGCAACAACCGCATCCTGATCGCGGGCATGCTGGCGGCCTTCGCCATCCACCTGACGGCCACGCACCTGTCCGTGACGCAGTCGCTGCTGCGCATCGAGCCGCTGCCGGTCGGGACGTGGCTGATCCTCGGCGCCGTCGGTTCGGCGCTCCTGGCGGTCATGGAGGCGTACAAGCGGCTGCGGCGCGATAGCGTTGCCGCGCCGGCAGGGTCTCGGTGAGCAGGGGCGGGAGAGGGAAAGGGGGCAGGGGTTGGGCGGCGGCGAATCCCGGGTGAGCGCGGGCGACGGCCTGCATGTCTTCGACACGGCGATCGGGCCCGTCGGATTGGCCTGGTCGAGGCGCGGGATCGACCGCCTGCAGCTTCCCGAGACGGATCGCGAGGCGACACTGGCCCGCCTGGCGGCGCTCGCTCCGGGACGGACGCCCTCCCGCCCCGTGCCGCAGGCGGTGCGGGCCGTCGCCCGGCGCCTGGCCGCCCATCTCGCCGGCAGGCCCGACGACCTGCTCGATGTCCAGCTCGATCTCGGCGACAGCGGGCCCTTCGCGCGCCGGGTCTACGGGCTCCTCCGGCGCGTGCCGCCGGGCGGGACGGTGACCTATGCCCAATTGGCCCGGCGCGCGGGCAGGCCGGACGCGGCGCGGGCCGTGGGGCGGGCGATGGCGACGAATCCGCTCCCCATCCTCATCCCTTGCCATCGCGTGCTGAAGACCGGAGGAGGCCTGGGCGGCTTCAGCGGCCACGGGGGCTCGCGGCTCAAGGCGCGCATCCTCTTCGCCGAGGGCGTCGTCGCACACGCCGGCGACGGCGCGGCGATCGCCTGGCTGCGGGGCCGCGACCCCGTGCTGCGGCGGCTCATCGATCGGGTCGGCCCGATCAGCCTGCGCGATTTCCCCGCCGGAGACCCCTACGACGCTCTCGTCGAGGCGATCGTCTACCAGCAGCTGGCCGGCAAGGCCGCAGCGGCGATCGCCGCGCGGCTGCGCGCTCTCGCCCCCGGCCCTGGCTATCCGCGGCCCGATGAGCTTCTCGCCCTCCCGGAGCGCGCTCTGCGCGGCGCGGGGCTATCGGGGCAGAAGCTCTCCTACCTGCGGGACCTCGCCCGGCGCGTTGGTGACGGGAGCCTCGATCTCCGGAAGTTGCCCAAGCTCCCGGACGAAGAGGTCGTGAGCCGACTCACGCGGGTCCACGGCATCGGACGCTGGTCGGCGGAGATGTTCCTGATCTTCCACCTGCGCCGGCCCGACGTGCTGCCCGTGGGCGACTTCGGGTTCCGCACGGGCGTGCGTCGGGCGTACGGGCTTGGGGAGTTGCCGTCGCCGAAGGAGCTCACGGCCATGGCCGAGCGCTGGCGGCCTCATCGGAGCCTGGCGACCTGCTATCTCTGGCGCGCCGCCGACGGGGGCTCCTAGCGGGGCGTGGCGGCGCGGGGCGCAGGGGCGCCGGGGCTTGCGGCCGGGCGACTTCGGAGGGCGACTCCTGCGGCGGCCGGGCGACCTCGGAGGGCGACTCCTGCGGCGGGTGGCGACTTCAGGGGGCGACTCCCGTGGCGGTGGGCGCGAAGCGCCGGGGCAAGAGGCCGGGAGCCTAGGCGATGTCGGCGGGCGCCTCCCGGCGCCGGCGCTTCGCCTCGGCGCGCCGGTGCTTGTCCGCCAGTCGCTGCTCGCGGGAGGCGGCGCTGGGGGCGGTCGCCCGCCGGATCCGTGGCGGAGTCGCCGCGCGCAGGATCAACGCGACCAGCCGTGCGATGGCGTCGGCGCGGTTGCGCTCCTGTGTCCGGTAGCGGCGCGCTTCGATGACCAGGACGCCGTCGCGGGTTAGCCGGGACCGCCAGGAGCTCAGCAGCCGCTCGCGCACCGGCTCGGGCAGGGAAGGCGACCGGCGAACGTCGAAGCGAAGCTGCACGGCGGTCGCCACCTTGTTGACGTTCTGGCCGCCCGGGCCGGAGGCGCGCACGAAGCGCAGGCGGATCTCCTCCTGTGGGATCGTGATCGAGCGAGTGACGCGGATCATGGCGCCCTCCGCGGCTCGGCGGCTCCGGGATCTACGCGGGAGTGGAGACCGATGGGCTGCGCGGCCCGCGCCCGCCGGGCTCGTCGCTGCGTGGCCTACGCCGCCCGCGCCTGATCGGGCCGCTGCTCCGTCTCCGCCCCGGTCCCGCCGCCCCGGGCCCTACGCCGCCTGCTCCTGCTCGGGCTGCTGCTCCATCTCCTCTTCGTCCCCCCTGCGCTGCGCGCAGTAGGGGCAGACGCGCCAGTGCGGATCGACCAGCGCCGTGCACTTCGGGCAGGTGTGGATCAGCCGGTGCCCGCACGCGGGGCAGGCGACGAACCCGGACCCCAGCATGTGCCCGCAGTCGGGACAGACCGCGACGCTCTCGAGGTCCGTCTGCGTCACCCGCACGACCTCCGCGAGACTGGTCACCCCGGCGCGCGCCCTGGCGATCCCGGCGTGCACCAGCGGGGTCATGCCCTCGGCCAGCGCCAACTGGCGCAGCGTACCCTCGGTGGCGTCGCCGGCCACCTGCTCGCGCACGGCGCGGCTGAAGAGCAGGAACTCGTAGATCCCGGTGCGGCCGCTGTAGCCCGTCCCGTGGCAGGCGGGGCATCCGCGCCCGCGGTGGAAGGTCTGGCGCGCGGCCCACTCCCGCGACAGGCCGAGCCGCCGCAGCTGCTCCTCGCCCGGCTCCTCCTCGACCCGGCAGCGGGGGCAGATCTTGCGCACCAAGCGCTGGGCGAGGATGCCGTCTACGGCCGAGGCGATCAAGTAGGACGGCACGCCGAGGTTGCGCAGCCGGGTGATCGAAGCGATCGAGTTGTTCGTGTGGATCGTGCTCAGCACGAGGTGCCCGGTGAGCGAGGCCTGCATGGCGATGGCCGCCGTGGCGAAATCGCGCATCTCCCCGATCATGATCACGTCGGGGTCCTGGCGCAGGATCGAAGGCAGGATCGTGGCGAAGGTGCGTCCCGCCTTCTCGTCCACGCCGACCTGATTGATGCCCGCCAGCTCGTACTCGATCGGGTCCTCCACGGTGACGACGTTCTTGGTGATGTCCCGCATCTGCGTCAGCGCGCCGTAGAGGGTGGTCGTCTTGCCGCTGCCGGTGGGGCCGGTGACGAGCAGCATCCCCTGCGGGCGGGAGACGAGATCGAGAAGTCGCTCCAGCTCGATGCCCTCGAGGCCCAGCTCGCCCAGGCCGGCGGGGCTCGAGGCGGGGTCGAGCAGGCGGACGACGATCTTCTCGCCGTAGTTGGTGGGCAGCGTCGAGATGCGCAGGTCGATCGTGCGCGCGCCGATGCGCATCTTGATGCGCCCGTCCTGCGGGACGCGCTTCTCGGTGATGTCCATGCGCGCCAGGACCTTGACCCGGGAGACGACGGCGCCCTGGACCCACTTGGGCAGCTCGATGTGCGGGCGCAGGTAGCCGTCGATGCGCAGGCGCACGGTCACGCTCCGTCCCGCCGGCTCGATGTGGATGTCGGAGGCTCCCGCCTCCGCGGCGTCGTGGAGGATGCTGTTGACGATGCGCACGATCGGCACGGCCCGGCTGCGCTTCTCCAGCTCGCGCATGTCGAGGGCGTCGCTGACCGAGTCGCGCACGACTTCGACGACGGTGGTGCCGGAGACGCGCGCGGCGATCTCGTCGACGGCCCGATCGAGCTGATAGTGCTGGTTGATCGCCCAGAGGATGCCGCCCCGCGTGGCGACGCAGGGGACGACGTTCAAGTTGGTGTAGAAGCGCACGTCGCTGAGCGCGTCCATGCTGAGAGGGTCGGCCATCGCTAGGGTCAGCGTGCGGCCCTGCAGCCCGACGGGCATGACGAGATGCTTGCGGGCCAGATC
Source organism: Candidatus Eiseniibacteriota bacterium (assembly GCA_016867695.1). Taxonomy (GTDB): domain Bacteria; phylum Eisenbacteria; class RBG-16-71-46; order CAIMUX01; family WJJG01; genus VGIY01. The sequence goes on from VGIY01000032.1 coordinate 9,901, forward strand.
CTCGCTCAGACGCTCGACCGCCTCGGGCTCGATCGGCGTGAGCTGCATGTCGATCAGGCTCAGCCCGAGCTGGGAGGAGAGCGCGCCGGCGATGTGTTCCTCGGTGCAGAGGCGGGCCTCGACGAGCAGGTCGCCCAGCCGCTTGCCGGCATCCTCCTTGGTGCGCTGGGCCAGGACCCGCTCCAGCTCATCCTTGCGGACCACGCCCGCGGCGACGAGGATCTCGCCCAGCTTCTTGCGCGGCTTCAACATGGCTCTCTCCCTGCCCTTGGGCGCCGGCGCACCCGACGCCTGCTCGGTGACCTCTTCCGGCGGGCCGGCGCGCGCAGGCCGAGGCGCGCCCGCGGCCGGCCTCCGGGATGCACCCTTCATACATCGGTCCGGCGGGCGAGGATCTGAATCGGGCGCCGTCCCGGACGAGCCGGGCCGGCGCGCCCCGAGCGTCCCCGCCTCAGCGGGGCTGGCAGCGCGGGCAGAAGTGCGTGCCGCGGCCGCCGACGACGATGCGGCGGATCGCCGCCCCGCATCTCCGGCAGGGCCCCCCGGCGCGCCCGTAGACGCGCAGGCGCCGGCCGAAGCCGCCGCCTTCGTAGGCGCTGTCGAAGGTCGTCCCGTTGTGGCGGATGGCGTCTCGCAGGACCCGGCGCAACGCCCGCCACAGACGCTCGGCCTGCGCCACGCTCACGCGCCGCGCATCGGTCGACGGATGGAGCCCGGCGCGGTGCAGCGCCTCGTCGGCGTAGATGTTGCCCACGCCGGCCAGGAAGGCCTGGTCGAGCAGCAGCGGCTTGAGCTGGCGGCGGCGGTCACGCAGGCCGCGGCCGAGGTCCGCGGCGCGGAAGCGATCGTCGAGCGGCTCGGGGCCGAGCCGGCCGAGAACCTCCGCGGGATCGGCGACGAGCCAGGCCCGGCCGAACTTCCGCGCGTTGCGAAAGACGAGCCGCTGCCCATCGTCCAGGCTCAGGACCAGGCGCGCGTCCCGGGGCAGCGGCGCGCCCGCCCGCTCGACGGCCAGTCCGCCCCCCATGCGCAGGTGGAAGAGCAGCGTGGCGCCGTTCAGCGACAGGACGATGAACTTGCCCCGCCGCCCGATCTCTTCGACTCTCCGCCCGACGATGCTCGCCGCGAACCGCCGGGGAGAGGGCGCCGAGACCGTCGGCGGCCAGAGCACCGCGGCCCCCGTGAAGGCGCGTCCGATCAGCGCCGGCCGATCGGCGTCGCCGCGCAGTCGGCGAACGATCGTTTCGACCTCGGGAAGCTCGGGCATGCTCGCTGCCGCCCTCCAGGCGATGCCGCTCCCGCGGCCGGATTGATCCGGAGCTCCTCACGTCCGGCGCACGGCGCGGCGGAGGTCCTCCAGGTAGCGATAGGGGACGAGCGCGTCCCCGAGAGCGATCTGCGGCTTGGCGAGGCCGTGGAAGTCGGAGCCGCCGGTCGGCGTCATCCCGTGACGGCGGGCCAGCCCCTCGTAGTGGTCGATCAGCGTGTCGAGGTCGGCCGGGCCGATCCCCCCCCCCGCCTCGACGTAGTAGGGCTTGTTGAGCTGGTAGGGGTAGACCGTCTCCAAGCACGCGACGCCCGCCGCCGCGCAGACTTCGACGATGCGGTCCGTCGCCGGGTCGATGAGCTCGCCGGTCCGGCGGTAGAGGCCGTTGTACGCGCCCGGACTGGAAAGACAGGTCACTCCGCCGGCGCGGCGCACCAGGGCCACGCACGCTTCGAGCGAGAGGCTGAACTCCTTGGACACGTACCAGGGCCCGCCGAAGTCGCTGTTGGGGTAGAAGACCTCGGGCGGGATCTCGGGATGGTGACGGCGCAGGACCCGGTAGATGTGCGGGCGCCGGATCGTCTCGCCGCTCGCCTCGGCCAGGACCTCCTCGCGCGGCACGCGCAGGCCTTCCTCTGCCAGCCGGGCGAGCTGCAGGTCGAGCTTCCGGTTCTTGGCCTCCTGCAGCCGGCGCAGCACGACGCGGAACTCGTCGTGGCCCGGATCATAGCCGTAGGCGAGCAGATCGGTCTCGATCAGGCCCCGCTCGGGGTCATGGGCGATGCCGATCTCGCAGCCCGGGATGAACTCGATGCCGAACTCCGCGGCCAGCCGCAGCCCCTCCTCCATGCCACCGAGCGAGTCGTGGTCGCAGAAGGAGAGGGCCCGCAGTCCCCTGTCCCGGGCGAGCTCGAAGACCCGCCGCGGGCTCTCGCTGCCGTCGGAGGCGGTCGTGTGCACGTGCAGGTCGATCCACCCGCGGGGATCGGGGTCGCGCCAGCCCACGTCAGACCTCGACGCCGAAAAGGTCCTTGACCGCCAGGGCGGCGGCCAGCGAGACGACGAAGAAGACGACCAGCCAGTGCACGCCCAGCCCGAGGAAGGTCAGCTCGCGCTTGGGCCAGCCGACGACGTCGATCCACTGCAGGCCGCTGTCGGAGGGCAGAGGCGGCTCGCCGGGGAACTGCAGGAAGCGACCGCTGAAGGCGGCGCCGCGGCCGGGCGCCTGCGGGGGCAGTGCCTTGCCCGCGTCGCCGGCGTCCCGGGCGACGATCACCCGCTTGGCGACCTCGCCGGCAGGCGTCTCCAGGACGAGCTCGTGCCTGCCCGGGGCGCGGGCCTCGATGAGCCAGTTGACCTCACCGGGCGGTTCGAGGGAGCGCCCGCCGGGGGATCGGCCCTCGCCTTCCTGGAGCCGGCCGGGGATGCGCAACGCGGGGCTGATCACGGCGCAGCCCTCGGCGCCGGCCAACCGCACCCGGCCCTCCTCGAGCCAGGCGGGATCTTTCACCTTCGCGGCGAGGATCGCCCGCTCGCCGGGCAGAAAGGGGCGGTGCTCGTAGCGCACGCCGAGGCCGACCAGGAGAAGCAGCATCGGCGGGAGGATGAAGAGCAACGGCCGCAGGCTGTGGGCGAAGTAGCGCCCGGTGTGGGCGAGCACGCGGAGCGTGGCCAGGAGCATCTGCAGCAGGTCGTCGCGGAAGAGCCAGATCTCGGCGATGTGCGCCTTGAGGCGGCTCTTGGCGGCGTGGATCGCCCGCTGGTTCGAGGCGCGGCCGAAGAGGAGCAGCATGAGGACGCCGGCCGGCACGGCGACCGCGGCCAGCGCGGCGAGGGGATGCAGCGGACGCAGCGGCGCGAGAAGCGCGCCGCACGCCGCGTTCAACACCGAGGCGATCTCCCACATGGGGCGCTCCCTTGACTCCCTCCCCGGGGCAGGCCGTCGAACCGCCGGGCGCCGGCCCCGCGCTGCTGACAGCGCGTCGGCCCCGGGTCTCTCCCGCGTTCCGGGGGCGCTGACTGACTAGGCCAGGTAGCCCAAGCCCTTGAGCTTCTCCTTGATCTCCTCGTCCGACTGGGCCTCTTCCAGGTGGGCCAGCTGGCTCTCCAGGGCGTGGACGACGAACTCGTCCACGGACGAGTATCCGGCCAGCTTGGCGTAGCGGGCGATGCGCTCGTGCAGCTCGCCGCTGATCTTGATCTTGTGTCCGCCGAACATGACGGCCCTCCTCTCCCCGGCGCGGGTCAGAACACCGGTTCGCCCTGCATCTCCGCCGGCGCCTCGACGCCGAAGAGCTCGAGGATGCTCGGCGCCAGATCGAGCAGCCGCGGCTCGAGGCCGCGGATAGGCAGGTTGGCGAGCAGGACGCCCGGCACCTTGCGGTAGTCCTGGCAGTGATCGCCGCTCCAGCGGCGCGTGTTGTCGCTCAGCACCGCGGCGGTCATGCCGCCGATGGCGCTCTCGTCCAGGAGACGGTAGCCGACGTCGAAGCCGAGCTGCGCGTCGGGACCGCGCGCGGCCTCGGGGCCCGAGTAGAGCTCCTGGTTCAGGAAGACCTTGACGACCGGCGTGCGGCCCGTGCCCGGATCGATCAGCGTCTCCAGCTCGCTCGAGACCTGGGCGAGCAGCTCTTCCTTGGCGCGGCCCGGGGGCACGATGCCGCCGCGCTCGCGCCCGAGCTGGTTGACGTAGAGGCCGTTGATGCCGACGCCGTAGAGCCGCGTGTTCTCCCAGTCGACGCCCTGCAGATACTCGACGCTCGTCGGGGGGATCCCCGGGCGCAGCGCCAGGTAGCCGTTCTCGTAGAGCCAGCGGTTGAGGTCGAACGAGCGCCGCCAGGTCGAGAATCCATGATCGGACATGACGATCAGGCCGGTGCGCTCATCGGCGTACTGCATCGCCAGGCCGACGATCTCGTCCATGTGGCGGTGGAGGTCGAGGTAGACGTCGGCGAAGTCGACGTCGAGCAGTGGATCGTGCGCCGGGTGGCCCTCCTCGCCGCGCATCGCGCGCCACATCACGTGGCCGATCTGGTCGACCGTCGAGAAGTAGAGGAAGAGGAACCCGCTCTGGAAGCGCGCCAGCTCGTACTCGGCGAAGCGCGCCTCCTCGTCGATGATCAGGCCGGCCTGCTTCATGAAGTCGACGTTGCCGAGGACATCCTTCTCCAGCGCCTTCGTGTCCTCCGGCATGCCCTGGGTGTAGAAGAGACCCAGGTCGCGCGCCAGCCGCTTGGCGTATCCCGGGGGACTGCTGATCGGCAGGGCCGGGTCGGCGGGGTTTATCTGCAGCGGCGTCGCGTAGAGCCCGAAGGGGCGGGCGCTCTTGAGGTAGAAGCGGACGATGGCCGGCACGCTGACGACGTCGCGCCAGGCCCAG
>VGIY01000033.1 GCA_016867695.1 Candidatus Eiseniibacteriota bacterium
GGATCAGCGTCGGAGCGCAAGCCTACAGAACGAGAGCGCGGCCCGCACGCGGCCGCGCTCGCGTGGTGACCCGGGGCCGTCGCCGGCGGGCCACGAAACAGCGCCTCTGTTCAGCGGAAGAGGCCCTTCACCTGCCCCCAGGTCGAGGCCTCGCTGTGGCTGAGCCCCAGATCGGTGAGCCCCACGCGGATCGCCGGCGTGAGCGACCAGACCTGGGAGTCATACACCCAGCCGCCCTGGTAGCTTCCCCAGCCTCCGCCGTCCAGGCCGGGCTGGGCCGACAATCCGATGCGATCGCCGGCCTTCAACTCGATGCCGATGCAGAACCCCTGGTCCTGCCCCCGCAGAAGGACCGGCGAATAGGGGGGCGCGCCGCCGAGATCGACGATCGTCCAGCCGCCGGGAGGCCAGGTCGAGGAGGTGGGCGCGAACGACCAGCCGGTGCCCAGGATCTCACCCGGCTGCGCCGAGATCGCGCACGCGCCCTGTCCCGGGTCGCGCACGAAGACCTGGCGCGACCCCGTGCCGCTCATGAAGAAGGCGACGAAGTCGACGAGCCAGGGTCCGCCGAAAGGAGTCTCGGGCATGCAGAAGCGCACCAGGACTTCGTCGGCCCAGGCCCCTCCCGCCCCGTAGCCGGCGCAGGCGGTAAGCCCGCAGTTCAACTCCCGCTCGGCGTGCCCCGAGCAGGCGGGCACGGAGACGGGCGACTGCACCCACTGCCGGGCCCCCGCGGAAGCGCCGATCAGGCCGAGGACCAGCGCCAGAAGAAGGCAAGTCCTTGCAAACAAAGCTGCTTCTCCCATCGATGCCGCCGCCGGAGGCCGCCCCTCGGGCGAGAGGCGGAGGCGACTCCTACCACTATGGTACTCGGACACCCAGCCCATGGTCAAGGGACGCGCCATGGCGCGGCGCGGTTCGACCGGCCGCGGACCTCGGCGCAGGCGGGATCAGACAGCGTGGGACCGGCGTTGCCCACCTCGCGCGCGCCTGCGAAGATCCCTCCTCCGGCAACCGGCTCCCGGCACCCTGGTACCCATGAGCCGACAGGAGGTTCTCGGAATGGCCTCTCCAGCGGATACATCGCGGGCTCTCCGGCACCGCGGGGGAGCGGGCGGAGAAAGCCCGCGCCGGCCCCCCGGCCGCAGCGATGGGGCCCGGCGGACGTGCAAGGCGAGCGGAACCCTGATGACCTGCCTGCTCGGAGCCGCGATCGGGTGGTCCGCCCCGTCGCTCGCGGGAGCCGCCCCGTCGCTCGCGGGAGCCGCCCCGTCGCTCGCGGGAGCCGCGCCGTCGCTCGCGGGAGCCGCGCCGTCGCTCGCCGGGGCCGCTCAGTCGCTTGCGGGATCCTCGCCGTCGCCGGCCGGGACCGCGCCGCTCGCCGGGGCCGCCGCCCGTCTCCACACCCGCATAGTCCCGCCGTTCGACGACGAGATCGCCCTGGTCGAGATCGAAGACCGCCGGGAGTCCGAGGAGGCGCTCCTGCCCTATCTCTCCTCGCCCAATCCGGCGACGCGCGCCCGGGCGTGCCTCGCCGCCGGTCGCGCTCTCGGGCCTATCCATCCCGACCGGCCCGCGGACGCCGTGCGCCAGCGCCTGGCGGAACTGCTGACCGCGGACCCCGACCCCGTCGTCCGCGGCGCCGCCGCGTTCGGGCTGGGCCTGTTGAGCAGCGAGAGGGCGGGGGCCGCGCTGGCCGAGGTCTTCTCGGAGGGGCGGGAGCCCGACCCCGCGGTCCGGGCGCTCGCGGCCGAGGGGCTGGGGCGCTGCGACCCGGGCCTGCAGCCGGATGCCATGGCCCTTGCGCTGAACGATCCGGACGACCGCGTCGTGCACGCCGCGCTGCTCGCCGTTTGGAAGGGATCGCCGGGCGGGCAACTGCCGCGCGTGCTCGAGTGCAGCCGCGCGGCCGACCCGGAGATCCGCTGGCGCGCCGCCTACGCGCTGCTGCGCATGCTGGGCGCGCCCCCCGCCGGACGGACCGCCGTGCCGGGCGGCGGCCAGCTCACGGAAGAGGACGGCCTAACCATCCTGCAGCGCATGCTGGAACTGGCGGACCAGGACGACGATCGGGTGCGGCTCCAGGCCGCGCGCGCGCTCGGCCGCTGCCCGCGCGCAGCTCCCCTGCACGCGGCGGCGGTCGAGGCGGTCGAGCGGGCCCTGACCGCCGCCGACCCTCGGCTGCGCGTGGAGGCGGCGCGAAGCCTGGGGGCGCTCCTCGAGGGCAGCGACCGCACGGCCACGATCCTGCCAGCCCTGAACGACGAGCACGCCCACGTGCGCGTGACGGCCGTCGAGGCCGCCGGCCGGATGCTCTCCCTCCCGGCGCTGGCCCACGCCCTCGAGCCGGCGCTCGAGTCCGCCTCGTCGTGGGAGCGCTCCGCGGCCGGCGCCGCGCTGGCCCGCGCCGCGATGGACGCGGGGCTTCACGAACAGGCCCTGCACACGCTTCGCCGCCTGGCGCGCGACCCCGCGTGGCAGGTGCGCGCGGCAGCCGCCGAACTCCTGACGGCGATGTTCGCGAGCCTCGATCCGGCCGCCGCGGAACGGGAGTCGGGCGGCGAGAGGGCCGACTCGGCGGCGTCCGCCCCCGCGCCGCGCAATCGAGCGGCCGGCTCCGCCGCCGATTCGTCGGCGGCGGAGCGCGGGGCGCTCGCCGACGCCCTCGGGCATCTGCGGGCGGCCTTGCTAGCCGACGACGCGCGCGTGGCCAAGCACTGCCTCGCCGACTGGCTCGCCCGCCGGCCGCAGACGCCGGAGGCGCTCGCGGCGATGGCGAGCGACGCGAAGCTCCACCTGCTCGGCGGCGACGAGATCGGCCGTGCGCTGGCGATCGAGGGCATGAACGCCTACTTCTCCGCCGACGGAGCCCGGCGGCCTGAGCCGGCGGAGGTCTCGGCGCTGCTCGCATCGCTCGAGCCCCTGCTGAGCGATCCGGCGCACGACGTGCGCGCCGCGCTCGTTGGCCTGCTGCGATCGCTGGCCACGCTGTGCGGCGAACAGGCGCCGCCGGCGGACGCGCCGGCGCAGCCTCCCGCCGCGGCATCGGGGCCGGAAGGCGCCGGCGCCGCGGCCGGTCCGGCAGGCACCGCGGCGGAGCAGCGCGAGCGGGCGCTGGCGCTGCTCGATCGCCTCGCCCGCCGGGACCCGCTGCGGATCGTGCGCCTCGCGGCGGCGGAAGCGCTGGCCGCAGCCGGCGCGCAGGCGCCGCCGGATCCGGGGCCTCAGGAGACGCACTGGACCCGGGAGGACTACGCGAGCGCGCTACGGAGCGCCGCCGGGGCAGAGACGGCGATCCTGGTCACCGCCGGGGGCGAGATCGAGGTCGCGCTCTTCGGCGACGCCGCGCCGTTGACCGTTCATCGCTTCGTCCGCTCGGTCGAGAGCGGCGACTACGACGGCGGCCTCTGGCACCGCGTCGTTCCCGACTTCGTCGCCCAGGACGGCTGCCCGAGGGGCGACGGCTGGGGCGGTCCGGGCTGGACGATCCGCTGCGAGATCGGCGCGGACGGCTACACGCCGGGCACGATGGGCATGGCCCTCTCGGGAAAGGACACCGGCGGCAGCCAGTTCTTCCTCGCCCTCTCGGACCAGCCGCACCTCGACGGGCGCTACACGGTCTTCGGGCGCGCGGTCCGCGGGATGGAGATCCTGCTCGGCGACGGCATCCGCCAGGGCGACACGGCCATCGAGAGCCTTCGCATCCGCTACGGCGGGGAGAGGCAGGGGGCTCGTTGACCCGCTCCTACGACGAAGTGCGCGTGCGGCTGACCGTCTCCGGCGCGGAGACGGCCGAGGCCGTGCTGCTCGGCATGGGCGCTTGGGGCACGGCGCAGGAGACGCCGGCGAGCGCCGAGCCCGCCGCCCGTCCCGAAGGGGCGCCCCGCCGCGAGGGCGACCTCGTCGAGGTCCGCGCCTACTTCGCCGGCGGCGGCGCGCCCTCGGTCGAGGCCGTGGCGGAGGCCCTGGAGCGCCTCGGCGGACCCGAGGGCCCGGCGCGTCCGGCCGGAATCGTCGTCTCGACCCACCCCTGGCAGGACTGGGTGGCGCAGTCGCGGATCGCGCTCGGGCCCTTCATGGCCACCCCGCGGCTGCGCATCGTGCCCCCCTGGGAGCGGCCCGATCCGCCCGATCAGGGCCAGCGGCGCGCCGCGGCGCACGCCGGCGCGAGCGGCGCGCCCCGCCCCGCAGTCGCCGACGAGCTGATCATCGACCCGGGGCAGGCCTTCGGCATCGGCACGCACGCGACGACTCGCGCCTGCTTGGCGCTGCTCGAGGAGCTCCCCGGCTCGGCGAGACGGGGACCGGCGCTCGATGTGGGCACCGGCACGGGGATCCTCGCCCTGCGCGCGGCCCGGCTCGGCTTCGCGCCCGTGACCGCCTGCGATCACGACCCCCTCGCGGCCGAGGCCGCCCGCGGCAACGCGCGTTGCAACGGCCTGTCCAGCCTCGTGGCCATCTTCGCCGGAGAGGTTGCCGCGCTCCGCGACGGGCCGCGCTATTCGCTCATCCTGGCCAATATCTTCCTCAACCCGCTCCGTGAGCTGGCCCCTTTCTTCGCCCGGCGGCTCGAGCCCGGAGCGGCGCTGATCGTCTCGGGCTTCCACGAGGAGGATCGATCCGGGATCCTCGAAAGCCTGGGCCGTCATGGGCTCGCCCTCGACCGCGAACAGGCCCTGGAGGGGTGGCTCGCGTGCGCCCTGCGACCTGCCGCGCGCGCCCCGCGTTCTGCTCCGCGCGCCGGCGGGCGGGCCGGCGGCAGGCAAGATCCCCCTTGATCGGTTCGCTCGCGGCCGCGAATACTCCCGCGGTCAACAACTACGGGCCAGACGAGGACTCGCGCATGGGACTCTTCGGCAAGCGCTCCAATCCGATCGAGAAGATCGAAGCCCGGGGCGACGCGGCCCTGGCCCGCGGCGAGCCGCTCGAAGCGCGGCGGCAGTTCCGCGACGCCCTGCGCCGACTGGATCCACAGGACCCCGCAGTCGCGCGGCTGCGCGAGAGAGCCGATTCGGCGCAGTCCGCCTTCCGCGAGCAGAAGCTCGCTGAGGCGCGGACCTACCTGGAAGACGGCGCCGCGGAGGCGGCCCTCGAGGCGCTCGCCATCCTCCGCGAGGACATCGACGGGCAGGCTGATCGGCTGGTCGAGCGGATCGGGCCGCTCGAGGCCAGGGCGCGCGAGATCCTCGATGGTCCGTCGCGCGCCGTCCCCGGCGTCGAGACGATCGAGGCGATGGCCTCGCCGGCTGGCGGAGCGCCGTTAGAAGAGGATGAGGGACCGGCGACGGAGACGATCGACGCGGCGGCCGACGCCCAGGAGCTCTTCGAGCAGTTCTCCGGCGCGCTCCCGCCGGAGGACCGGGAGCGCGCCGCGACCCTGGGCCCGAGCTTCCGCCTGGGCTTCGTGCGCGCCCAGCTCGGCGACCCGAGCGAGGCGCTGGCGGCGTTCGAGCAGGCGGCGCGGGAGCACCCGGGCGAGCCGCTCGTGCTCGAGCACCTGGCCGTCGTCATGGACCAGCTCGGCCGCGGGGCCGACGCGGAGCGGCTCTATCGCCGCGCGCTGGAGGGCGATCCGAAGCGGACGAACGCCCGCCTGGCGCTGGCCTCGATCCTGGACGGCGGCATGGCCTCCGAGCAGGAACGCTCAGCGGGCGATCCGGACTCGGGCGACGGGGAGGCGCCCAGATCCGGGCAGACCGCCTCCGGTCCCGACTGCGACGCGGCCCTGAAGCTGCTTTCGGAGGGCGCGGCGCTGGATCCCGAGCACGCCGTCGTCCACTTCCTGGCGGGAGCCGACATCGCGCTGCGGGCCGGGCGGCCCGCGGAGGGTCTGGCCTGGGCGGAGCGCGGCCTGCGCGCCGGCGGCGAGGCGATGCCTGACGCCTGGATGACCTACGCGACGGCGCTCGAGGCGGCGGGCTCGGTCGACGAGGCCGAGAAGGCCCACCTCTCCGCCGTCCGGCTCGGCGGCCACGCGATCCTCCCCCGCGCTCGCTTCGCCGAGTTCGCCCTGCGCACCGGACAGGCGCTGCCGAGGGCCCAGGAGGTCATCTTCGAGACCTGCCTGACCTGCCAGGCTTCGGCCCCGGCCCCGGAGACGCTCGCCTACTACGGATTCCTGCTCACGCGCATCCAGTTCGCGCGCGGGATGCACAAGGACGCCTACGAAGGGGCCAGGCGCCTTCTCGACCAGGACCCTCCCCGGGAGATGGCCGCCGAGCTGCGCCGCCTGACGCAGGCGGCCCGCGAGGCGATGGAGGAGCAGAGTCAGAGTCGGCGCAAGGAAGAAGGCGGCGGCGCGCTTCCCGGGGCTGGGAGCGGGCTTCCCTCCTCCGACTGAAGGGCCCGTGCGGCCCCCTCGCGAACTCGAGACCCCGAGGGAACCGCGACGATGCCTCCTTCCCGTGTGATCGTCGTCGGCGCGGGTCCGGCCGGTCTGATGGCCGCCGGCCAGGCGGCGGCGCGCGGAGCGGAAACACTGCTGCTCGAGAGGATGGAGCGCCCCGGGAGGAAGCTCATCATCACCGGCAGGGGGCGCTGCAACCTGACCAACAGCTCTCCGCTGGCGGAGTTCATCCCCCACTTCGGCCGCCAGGGCGACTTCCTGCGTCAGGCCTTCCACCGCTTCTTCAGCGACGACCTGATCGGCTTCCTGACGGATCGGGGCGTGGCGACGGTCACGGAGCGCGGCGGCCGCGTCTTCCCCGCGAGCCAGGCGGCCGGGGAGGTCGCGCGCGCCATGGTGCGCTGGGTAGAGGAGTGCGGCGCGGTCATCCGGACGCACTCGCGGGTCACGAGGCTGCGGATCGAAGGAGGCCGGGTGATGGGCGTGCACCTGGGCGCGGCCGGCGTCGAGCGCGCCGACGCGGTCGTGCTCGCCACGGGGGGGATCTCCTACCCGGAGACGGGATCGACCGGCGACGGGCAGCGCCTCGCCGCCGCCGCCGGCCACGCGATCGAGCCGCTGCGTCCGGCGCTCGTGCCCCTGGTCACGGCGGGCGACACGGCCCGGCGCCTGCAGGGGCTGAGCCTGCGCAATGTCCGGGCGGGTCTGCGGCTCGACGGCCGGCGCGGAGCCGAGGAGTTCGGGGAGATGCTCTTCACCCACTTCGGCGTCTCGGGCCCGATCGTGCTCACACTGAGCGGCCGAGCCGTCGACGCGCTGCGCGCGGGCTCAGAGGTCGCGCTGGCGATTGATCTCAAGCCGGGGCTGGACGAGCGGCAACTCGACGCGCGCCTGCAGCGCGATCTGCAAGCGGCCGGCCGGCGGCGCTTCGCCACGATCCTGAAGGAACTCCTCCCGCGCAAGCTCATCCCGGTCTGCGCGGATCTGACCGGGATCGCGACCGAGATGCCCGGTCATCAGATCGACGCCGCGCAGCGACGGCGGCTAGGCCGGTGGTTGAAGGACTTCCGCCTCCCGGTCACGGGCCATCGCCCCCCCGCCGAGGCGATCATCACCGCCGGGGGCGTCAGCCTGCGGGAGGTCGATCCCCGCACGCTCGAGTCCCGGATCGTTCCGGGCCTCCACTTCGCGGGCGAGATCCTCGACCTGCAGGCCGATACCGGGGGCTACAACCTGCAGGCCGCCTTCTCGACCGGCTGGCTGGCGGGGCGCGCGGCGGCCGGTGTTCGCGAGAACGCCGACTAGATCCCGCCCGCCGAGGCCGCCCGGCGCCCGCGCGGAACCCTCCTACGCGCGCGTCTCCTCCGCGCCAAGGCAGCGATAGATCGCGCCGCCCAGGACACCGCCGATGATCGGCGCGATCCAGAAGAGCCATAGCTGGGCGACGGCCCAGTCGCCGACGAAGAGGGCCACGCCGGTGCTGCGCGCCGGGTTGACCGACGTGTTGGTGACGGGAATGCTGATCAGGTGGATGAGCGTGAGCGCCAGACCGATGGCGATCGGCGCGAAACCATGCGGCGCGCGCTTATCGGTGGCGCCCATGATGATCAGCAGGAACATGGCGGTCATCACGATCTCCGCGACCAGACAGGCGAGCAGCGAGTAACCCCCGGGGGAGTGCTCGCCGTAGCCGTTCGAGGCGAACCCGCCGGCGACCGAGAAGCCCGCCTTGCCGCTGGCGATCAGATAGAGGATCGCCCCCGCGAGGATGCCGCCGAGCACCTGGGCGACGATGTAGGGCAACAGCTCCCGCCCCGGGAAGCGGCGGCCCGCCCACAGGCCGATGGAGACCGCCGGGTTGAGGTGGCAGCCCGAGATGTGGCCGATGGCGAAGGCCATCGTCAGCACGGTCAGGCCGAAGGCGAGCGACACGCCGAGCAGCCCGATGCCCAGCCCGGGGAAGGCCGCCGCCAGGACGGCGCTCCCGCATCCGCCCAGGACCAGCCAGAAGGTCCCGATGAACTCGGCTCCGAGGCGCTTGGAGAGCTTCATCGTCGTCCCCCTTTCGCAGTCTCGCCGCGAGGATCCCGGGCACGGCCAGGGAGCCGGCAGCCGGCTGGGCCGGCGGAGAGGCTCGCGCGTCGCCACGCCCGATTGGTCGGGCGGAGCCTCGCCCGGCGCCGCCGGGCCGTCAAGCGCAAGCTCGACGGGGAGACGCAAGGCCGGCCCGGCGACCGGTCCCGGGGCTCTTGCGGAGGGCGCGGAGCGCGGGGGTCGGCGCGGAAGGACCGGCGCGGACGGATGGGCGGAAACGCTCGGCGCGGAAGGACCGGTGCATAGGGGCCGACGCGGACGGGTCGGCGTGGAAGGACGGGTGCGCAAGGCTTGACGCGCAGGGGCCGGCGCCGAGGGCTCAGCGCCGGCGGCCCTCGGCGCCCGCGGGCCCGGTCCAGTCGATGCCGATCGTCCACTCGCAGGAGACCGTGATCGCGCCGCGCCGCCACACGATCGGCTCGGGCAGCGGCAGGGGCACGCGGACGGCGACGGTCGGCTCGACGACATGGCTGCCCTGGCCGCCATGCTCCGAGATCCACGGGCAGTCGCTCTGCGGCTCGATGACCACGTACTCGATCGCGCTGCCCGCCGCGGATGTCCGCAATCCCGTCAGCCAGATCCCGCCGCCCCAGCGGTCCTGCGGTCCGGCGCGCAGAACGAGAACGGCGAACCGGTCGAAGTCCACCGGGATCGCCGGTCGCCCGCCGAAGGCGCTGCCGTCGGACCCCACGCGACCTCCGTCCGGACCACCCGGCACGGAGGCGGAGTCTCCCGGCTCGCCCCAACGCGCGCGGTCGCAGTCCCAGGCGCGCGCAACCCAGACCTCCCAGGCCCCGGGGGTCGTCAGGACCTGTTCGGCCGGCCCCAGACTGCAGGGCGCATCGGTGTAGTAGAGCGCCAGCGGCGTGTCGGGATCGGGCTCCCACTCGCAGCTGAAGGTCGTGTCGCGCCGCTCCCAGGCGAAGGGCTCGGCCAGCTCGGGAGGCGCGAGGACCGCCGCGGCGGGCGCGCTCTCGTATCCCTCGCCGTCGTCCTCGCGGACCGGCTCGTAGAAGGCGCAGTCCTCGCCCGGCCGGTGGACCGTGTAGCCGATGCGCGTCCCCGCGCCCTGCGCATCGATCTCATCGACCACGAGCATCCGCGGATCGTCGAGGGCGCGCTCGAGCGTGACCGCGACCACGGAGAAGGCGGTGAAGTCGACCTCCGGGACGCCCCAGTGACCCGGATCGGTCGAGTCGGGCCAGACGACGCCGCTGTCCCCGGGAGCGCCGTCACCCCGCGGCCGTGCCGGAAGCCCGAGTCCGCCGGCCCCCGGTCGAGTTCCTCCGGGAAGAACCACCCCGTCTCCCGCGTCGCCGCGGTCCAGGCAGGCGGTGTTCGCCTCCCACCAGATGCGCCAGGCGGTCGAATCGGTGATCACGGCCCGGGCCGGCGCGTCGCCGCAGGCGGCATCGAGGTAGACGAGCAGGCGCAGTCCGGTATCCGGGTCGAAGTCCGGAATGCCTGGGAAGCCCCCGCGTGGGCCCGAGTCGCGCGGCCCGCCGATGAAGGGGTCGGAGTTCTCGGTCCGGCCGCCTCCGGCCAGGGCCTGGAAGGATGGTCCGCCCGCGGGGCCCGTCGAGGCGTCTTCGCCGCAGGAGAGCTGGAGCGCCGCCACGAGGAGTCCCGCCGCGATCAGCCCGCGCTGGGGTGGAGCGCCCTCCGGCCTCGCGGCCAGGCCGTTCCGAGTCCGATCGACGTTCACTCGGGGCGGAGACGTCCAACTCATGATGCGACCCTCCCGGCCGGGCGCGCGTGCGCCGGTTCCGGAGCGCCCTGGCCCAGGAGAGGAGTATAAGCCCCTCGTCCCTTCAGGCGCAATCGCTCCCCGCCACTCGCTTCCCGTCACGCGCAGGGCCGGCGACGATCTTATCATCCGCCCCCCGGTCGCGGCCCAAGTCAGGCTCATTCCTGGACCGGAGAACACCGTGCCCGCCGGGCGGGCGGGCGCCGGCCGTCGATCGGCGCGCGGCCGCGAGATCGGGCCCTCGCCGCGCCGGCGCGACCGCGGTCCGATCGGCCCGGACCGAGCCGAATCAGCGGCCGAATCAGGGCTGGAATGCGGACCGGCCCTGGCGTATACTCCCCCCCGTGACACCGTGCAGGTCGCGAACCGTGCGGTCGCTTGTCGTGATCTTCCGCCCGGGTCGTGCCCGCCGGCGTCGCGTGTTCCGTGATCCCTGACCGTTTCGCGCGTGGGCCTAGCGACAGCCACAGGAGGGACGAACCATGAGACCTTGGGCCTGGCTTCTCGGTGCCTTGCTTCTCGCGAGTACGGGCGGCGCGGCATCGGCGCAGATGTACGGCGTCCACACCGGCGTTCCCGGCGTGCCCTACATGACCGAACCGGCGCGCGAGTCGCTGATGGACGCCTGGAACGACACGCAGCCCTTCGAACCCGGGTGGTCGTACGGGGCGAATGCCTTCGCCTTCGCCTACACGCCGTCGCTCTCCTATACGCTCGAGCGCATGGAGTTCTTCGCCGGCGGTCTGGGCGGGCAGGTGACGATCGAGATCCGGGCCAATGACGGCACCGGTCTGCCCAACGGCCCGGTCCTCGCCGCCGCGACCTACAACGAGTCGGCGGCGCAGTCGTGGCAGGGTCAGAACCTGGGGACGCCGGTGGCCTTGTCCGCCGGGACGCTCTACTACATCCGCTACTACGTGGTCGTGGGCGCGAACTGCTCGTTCGCCTCGAGCGGCGTGATCATCCCCCACTTCTGGTCCTGGGACGGCGGGGCGAGCTGGGATGGGCCCGCGGGGTCCTTCTACTGGATGGCCCGCTTCTACGGCGAAGATGGCGGCACGCCGGTCGTCGAGGATACCTGGAGCGGCGTGAAGGGGCTCTTCCGCTAGGGCGCGCAGGAGGCCCGGACCGCGACGGACGACGGCCGGCCCCACCCGCGGGGCGGGTTCGAGCCTCGCCTCCGGCCTGATCCCGATCACGGGGTGCCCAATCCGATCGGGGCCCGCCTCGAGGCGGGCCCCGCCGTGATCTTGGCGATGCACCCGCCCCGCCAGCCGCTCACCGATGGCGCGCTTGCCGCGCGTTGCCTCCTCCACGACCTGCGGGCACAATGCGCCCATGAGGTTCACGGCCCAGGCTGACGGAAGGCTGCTCGATCTCCTCCAGGCCCGCTTCCCCGAGGCCTCCAGAACCACGCTGCGCCGGATGCTTGGCCACGGCCGCGTCGGGGTCGACGGTGCGATCGCGCGCCGGGGCGACGAACCGGTCCGCGCGGGACAGGAGATCGAGGTGTCCGCCCGCGCCCGCCGGGCGCCGGAGCCCCCCTGCCGGATCGTCCTGCGCGACGATCACCTGCTCGCCGTCGAGAAGCCGCCAGGGATCCTCTCCGTGGCCAGGGATCCCGCGCTGGACGATACGATCTACCGGCGCCTGAACGAGTACCTCGGCCGGACCTCGGAGGGGCGCGAGCGCGTCTTCATCGTCCACCGGCTGGATCGCGAGGCCTCGGGCCTCATGCTCTTCGCCCTCTCGGCGGAGATCCAGGAAGCGCTGCAGCGGGACTGGAAGCGAACGGAGAAGCGCTACTGGGCGCTGGTCGAGGGGCGCCCGCCCGAGCGGGAGGGCACGGTCCGCGGCTGGCTGCGCGAGAACGCCATCCACCGCGTCTACTGCGCGCCGCCGGGCGCGGGCGCCCGGCTAGCCGTGACGCGCTACCGCCTGCGCGTCGGCGGCGCGGGCCACTCCCTCCTCGACATCCGCATCGAGACCGGCCGCAAGAACCAGATCCGCGTCCACATGGCGGATCTCGGCTGCCCGATCGCCGGAGACCGCAAGTACGGCGCCCGAGGCGACCCCCTGGGCCGGCTCGCCCTCCACGCCTACCTGCTGGCCTTCACGCACCCCGTGTCGCGCGAGAGGATCCGGCTGCGCCTCCCGCTGCCGGCGGCGTTCCGCATCTCCGGCCTCCGCGGAGGATAGTCCGCCGCGGGGACCCCGCGGCGTCGTCGCCGGACCCGCGGGCATCCGTCGCGCCAGGGCGGTCCCGCCGTCGCCACGAAGTATCATTGCCATTGGCAGGCGGCAGGTGCGAGGCGTAGGATCTCGCCCGGTCTGCTCGCTCGCGACCGGGCCCGACGCCCGTGCGTTCACCTCGGACGCGCAGCGGGACTGCGCGCTTCGATCGGCAACAGGGAAAGGAGAACGAACATGTTCGCCCGCAATCTCGTCGCGATTCTGCTGGCCCTCGTCTGCTGCGCCTCCTGCGGAGACGACGACAACGGCACGGCGCCCGGCACCGACACGACCGCTCCCCAGGTGGCCTTCCTCCAGCCGCTCCATGGCGCCACCGTGACCGCCGGCCCCGTTCCGCTCCGCGCCCAGGCGACCGACAACGTGGCCGTCGCCAAGGTCGAGTTCTACGCCGGCGGCACGAAGATCGGCGAGGACACGAGCGGCGCCGCGAGCGTCTTCGAGTTCACCTGGAACGCCGCGGGCCTCGCCAACGGCAGCCAGCACGCGCTGCGCGCCCGCGCCATCGACACCTCGGGCAACCAGGCCGAGGCGACGATCACGGTCACGATCTGCCCCTGCCCGGCAGGCCCCACCTACCATAGCGAGAACATCGCCGCGAACGAGACCTGGCGCGCCTGCTGCAACCCGCACATCGTCACCACGCACCTCTACATCGAAAACGGCGCCACGCTGACGATCCAGCCCGGCTGCGTCGTGCGCTTCGCGCCCGACGCCGACGCCGGCATCACCTGCGGCTGGTCGCCCGGAACCGGGGGCCTGATCGCCGTCGGCAAGGCCGACTCCACGATCCTCTTCACCTCGAACGCCTCCACGCCGGCGCCAGGCGACTGGTTCGGCTTCGGCTTCCACGATGGCACCTTCACGACGACTCGCTTCAGCTACTGCACGATCGAGTATGCCGGCTCGGCCGACGTCCCGGCGATCCTGCTCGACTTCGGCGCCGTCGTGAGGATGGACCACTCCACGCTGCGCTACAGCGCCGGCAAGGGCATCTCCTACTTCCAGCAGGGCTCCCACATGGCGCAGTTCGCGAACAACACGATCACCGGCTGCGCCGACGTGCCGTTCGAGGTCGAGGCCGAGTACGTCCGCGAGCTTGGGACCGGCAACGCCTTCACCGGCAACGCCGCCGGCAAGAACGCGATCATGGTCTACCAGGCGGTCGTCGAGACCAGCGGCACCTGGCGCAACCAGGGCGTCCCCTATCGCTTCGCCGACGGCCACGGCATGGGCATCGGGCACCAGACCGGCAGCGCGGTGGTGACAATCGCACCGGGCACGGTGATCGAGATGGGCCTCGACTCCTTCATCGACATCGGCTACACGACGAACGGCGGCCTGATCGCCGAAGGCACCGCCGCCAACCCGATCGTCTTCACCAGCGCCCAGACCTTGCCGCAGCCTGGAGACTGGCGGCACATCTACTTCGCCTTCGGCGCGATCGGCGCGCAGTGCCGGATGGCGCACTGCCGGGTCGAGTACGGCGGCAACAGCGGAGAGAACATCCTTGTCTGGGATGCGCAGCCGACGATCGCCGGCTGCCAGATCCGTCACAGTGCGGCGTGGGGAATCACGCTGGCCGGCGAGCATCCCGATCGAGCGGCCATCGAGGCCGCCAATAGCTTCGCCGGAAACGCCGCCGGCGACGTCCGCGTCCTGGAGTAGGGCCGCCGGGGCGCGCCGGGCTCGCGTCCGGCGCGCCCCGAGGCGATGGCGGCGAGGCGCTAAGGCCCGACGGCGGGGAAGGCACCCGGCCGCCCCGCCTCCTGGATGAGCGAACGGATGCCCCGGCCGCCCGCCTGGCGGACGATGCCGAAGCCCTCGGCGCCGGCCACCGCCTGGAAGTCGATGATCGGACGGTCGTCCGTGCAGGGCGGAACGTCGGTGAGGTAACGAGCCAGGACCTCACCGGAGATCAGGTAGCTGCCCAGCAGGACCTCGGGTGTGCCGAAGTGGAACCGG
>VGIY01000034.1 GCA_016867695.1 Candidatus Eiseniibacteriota bacterium
CGATGAAGCGTCTGAAGGCGATCGAGGAGTTCGAGGACCTGGGCAGCGGCTTCCAGCTCGCCATGCGCGACCTGGAGATCCGCGGGGCGGGCAACCTGCTCGGCACGGAGCAGCACGGCTTCATCCTCAACGTCGGCTTCGACCTCTACACGCGCCTGATGGAGGAGGCCGTGCGCGAGCTGCGCGGCGAGTCGCCGCCCGAGGAGATCCGCGCTCGGGTGGTCACCGACCTCGAGGCCTTCCTGCCCGATGACTACGTGGCCGACGCGGCCGAGAAGATGAGCCTGTACAAGACACTGGCCGACGCCGGCACGCCGGCCGAGGTCGACGAGCTGGCGGCCGAGATCGGGGATCGCTTCGGCCGCCCGCCCTGGCAGGCGGAGAACCTCTTCGCGCTGCGCCGGCTGCGGCTGAGCGCCGCGCGGGTGGGGGCCGAGACGGTGACGCTGCGCGGCGGGGCGGTGACGATCGAGATGGCCCGCGAGCTGACCCGCGGCGACGTGCAGCGGATGATCGCCCAGATGCCGGTGCCGGTCGCCTTCACGACCCACGGCCGCCACCGCGTGACCGTGGCGCGCGAGGAGGTGGGCGGCGAGCCGCTGCTGGTCGCCGGGCTGGTGCTCGACTGCCTGGGCGATCACGGCGAGCGGGAGAAGCTGACGGAGAAGGAACCACGCACGGGCGGGAGGAAGCATGCGCAGCCGATGGGGTAGGACCGGGGCGGGGCGTCGGGCGATCCGGGGGGCGGCGCGCTTGTGGGCCGCCGCCGTGGCCCTGGCCCTCCTCGCCGGCGCCGGAGCAGGGGCCGCCGAGCCGCCCGCGGGGGAGATCACCTGGGCGCGCCATCCGGCGCTCAGCCCCGACGGCGACCGGCTGGCCTTCTCCTACCAGGGGGATCTCTGGATCGTGCCTGCCGCAGGGGGCGAGGCGTGCCGGCTGACGGCCCATCCGGCCTACGAGTCCCAGCCGCGCTGGTCTCCCGACGGCCGTTGGATCGCCTTCGCCTCCGACCGCGAGGGCAACGACGACATCTTCGCGATCCCGGTCGAGGGCGGTCCCGCGCGCCGCCTCACCTGGAGCAGCGCCGCCGACGTGCCGTCCGGCTGGACGCCCGACAGCCGCGCCGTGATCTTCCGCAGTTGGCGCTTCACGATGGACGGCGACAGCCCGGGCATCTTCCTCGTGCCCCTCGACGGAGGCACGCCGCCGACCGTGCTGCCGACGGGCGGGCACGCGCCCGCGCTGTCGCCCGACGGGCGCCGGCTGGTCCATTCGCGCGGCGCCATCGACTGGACGCGGCGCGGCTACGAGGGCAGCGCGCGCCACCGCCTCTGGATCGCCGACTTCGACGCGCCGCTGCGCGCCGGCGCCGGCGGAGGCGCGGCGCCGGGATTCCGGGGCCGCCTGGCGGAGCACGAGAGGCGCGACGGCTCCGGGCCCTGCACGCAGATGGGCGCGCAGTCGGCGGCGTCGCTACGCCCCCGCGCCGAGTACACGGATCTCGACCTCCACGGCCGCGACGCCGCCTGGTTCCCCGACGGCCGGCACCTGCTCTTCCTGGCCGAGGAGGCGGGCGTGGCCAATCTCGCCATTCTCTCGCTGGCCGACGGGCGCGTGATCCCGCTGACCCGCTATCGCGAGGGCAGGCTGCGCCTGCCGTCGCTGGCCGCCGACGGCTCGCGCGCCGCGGCGGAGTACGACGATGGGATCGTCGTCGTCGACATCCCGCCGGCGCTGCTCACCGGGCCGGAGCCGCGCGAGCTGCCGCTGCCAAGGCGGGCGGCGATCCGCGTGCCGCTCGATCCCAAGGCGCGCGCCGAGGAGTGGGTCAAGGTCAGCGGCGGCGCCGACGAGCTCGCCCTCTCCGCCGACGGCAAGCAGATCGCCTTCGTCGCCCGGGGAGAGGTCTTCGTGATGAAGGCCAGCGCCGACGAACCCGCCGCCTACTCCGTCTCCCTCTCCCAGGCGCGCGACCGGCACGTCGCCTGGCTGCCCGACTCGAGCGGGCTCGTCTTCGCCTCCGACCGCGCCGGCGCCTTCGACCTCTATCGCGTCGCCTCCGCCGATCCGGCCGAGCCTCGGTTGGCCCGGACGCTGCGCCACGCGCTGGTCCGACTGACCGACGACCCGAGCGAGGACCTCGCCCCGCGGGTGTCTCCCGACGGCAGGCGCATCGCCTTCCTCCGGGGGATCCGCTCGCTGATGGTCATGGACGCCGACGGCGGGCACCTCCGCCTCCTGGCCGAGGGGCGCATCGCCGAGGACTTCGCCTGGTCGCCCGACGGCCGCTGGCTCGCCTTCAGCCGCGAGGACGACGACTTCAACAGCGACGTCTGGATCGTTTCGGCCGACGGCAAGATCGGACCGCACAACATCAGCCTGCATCCCGACGGCGACTACGGTCCGGCCTGGTCGGGCGATGGGCGTCTGCTCGCCTTCACGTCGAAGCGCGAGTTCTTCAACCAGACGGACATCTGGTACGCCTGGCTGACGCGCGCCGACGACGAGCGCTCGCGCGAGGAGCGGCTGGACGAGCTGTCCGGCGACAGGCCCAAGGGCGCGGGAGGCGCCGGCGGGGACGGCGGGCGCGCGGCGCCGGGAATCGGGGGCGGCGGCTCCGGCGAGGGCGGGGCCGCGGGCGGGTCGAGGAGCAGGGATGGGGGCGGTGGGAAGAGCGGTGGGAAGATCGGCGAGAACAGCGGCGAGAACAGCGGTGAGAACAGCGGCGAGAACAGCGGCGAGAAGAGCGGTGAGAAGAGCGGGGAGAAGAGCGGGGAGAAGGGAGTGGGTCCGGGCGGCGGGAGCGGCGCGGCGAAGGAAGTCCCGGAGGTGCGCATCGACTTCGACGGCATCCACGACCGGCTGCGCCGGCTGACCACGTTCCCCGGCGAGGAGACGTCGGTCCTCGTCTCCAAGGACGCCGGCGAATTCGTCTTCGTCGCCGACGCCGACGGCAAGCGCGACCTCTGGAAGATCAAGTGGGACGGCACGGAGGCCAAGCGGCTGACCCAGGGGGGGCAGAACCCGACCCGGATCCAGTGGGACGAGTCGGGCAAGCGGATCTTCTACCTCAAGAGCGGTGGGGCCATCGCCTCCGTGCCGCTCGACGGCGGCGAGTCGAAGGCCTATCCCTACGAGGCCGAGCTGCGCGTCGATCACGCCGAGCAGCGCGCCTTCGTCTTCGACGAGGGCTGGCGCGCGCTGCGCGACTACTTCTACGACGAGCGCTTCCACGGCCGCGACTGGCCGGCGCTGCGCGAGCGCTATCGCCCCTGGGCGCGGGCGGCCTCGACCTATCGGGACTTCCAGGACGTCGTGCGCATGATGCTCGGCGAGCTGAACGCCTCGCATCTGGGCTTCTGGGGCGGGCCGGGCGATCCCAAGATGGGCGGCGACGCGCTCGACGCCGAGACGGGCGAGCTGGGCGTGCTCTGGGAGGCCGCCGACGACGGTCCCGGCCTGCGCATCGCGCGCGTGGTCCCGGGCACCCCCGCCGAGCGCGTCGACAGCCGCCTGGAGGCGGGCGAGCGCCTGCTGGCGATAGACGGCGCGCGCCTCGAGC
Source organism: Candidatus Eiseniibacteriota bacterium (assembly GCA_016867695.1). Lineage (GTDB taxonomy): Bacteria > Eisenbacteria > RBG-16-71-46 > CAIMUX01 > WJJG01 > VGIY01. The sequence goes on from VGIY01000034.1 coordinate 3,563, forward strand.
CGGGCGACGACGTCGCCCGGCTGCTCCAGCGCCGGGCCGGGAAACGCGTGCGCCTCGATCTGGCCGGACGGGGCGGGCGGCCCCGCGAGGTCGTCATCCGGCCCTCGACGCTGCGCGAGTTCCGCGACCGGCTCTACGAGGAGGAGACCGAGCTGCGCCTGGCGTGCGTGGCCGCCGCCTCCGGCGGACGGGTGGCCTACATCCACATCCGGGCCATGGACTCGAGCTCGCTCGATCTCTTCGAGCGCGACCTCTACGCCCAGGCGCACGGTAAGGAGGCGCTGATCATCGATGTGCGCAACAACTCGGGCGGCTGGACGACCGACCTGCTGCTGGCGAGCCTCACCGCCGCCGACCACGCGACGACGCAGGGACGCGGCGGCGGCCCGGGATACCCCGAGGGCCGCCGGCTGGTCTACGCCTGGACGAAGCCGATCGTCGTCCTCTGCGATGAGAACAGCTTCTCCAATGCCGAGATCTTCAGCTGGGCGATCCGCACGCTCGGCCGCGGCCCGGTGATCGGCCAACAGACCTTCGGCGGAGTCATCTCGACCGGCGGCACGAACCTGCTCGACGGCTCCTACATCCGGCTGCCCTTCCGCGGCTGGCGCTCCAAGCTAGACGGCTCGAACCTGGAGGGCACGGGCTGCATGCCCGACATCGTCGTCGCCAATCCCCCCGGCGAGCTGGCTCGGGGGCGGGATCCGCAGCTCGAGCGCGCCGTGGCCGAGGCGCTGCGGGCGATCGGCGAGGAGTGAGCCGGCGCACGATCGGCGAGGGACGGGGCCGCGCGGGACTCCCGGAGGGCGCGACCGTCCGGGGTCGGCCGATGGCCGGTCGGCGGGTTCTGGGCGGAGGGCGGCGCCGCACGAGTTGGCTGGCAGACCCCTTCGCGCGAGGGAGCGGCGGGAGCTGTCCCCAAGAACCACATCAAGGACATCATCGCCGTCGACTTCTTCTCAAGCCGATCACACGTGCCAGTTCGGGTCATGAATCGGCCCGCGCTGCGCGGGGATGGGGTTTTCGCGGACTACGGGCCTCCGGGACAGGCTTGTACCTTTTCTGCGCAAGAGCGAATCTTGTTGCGCCTTTCTTTGCGTCAAGGCAAGATCCGACCGATGGAACGGCGACGTTACCTGGAAGCCCCGATCCGTGAAGACCTCTCGTCGAAGATGGTCTTCGTGGCCGGACCTCGCCAGGTAGGCAAGACCACGATGGCCCGGCAGATTCTGGCTGCCAGCGGGGTCGGGGCCTACCTCAGCTGGGACAGCCGTGAGGATCGCCGCGAGATCCGGGCTGCACGCTGGCCCGGCGGCGACGCCCTGGTGGTTCTCGACGAGTTGCACAAGTGGCGGCCCTGGAAGAGCTGGATCAAGGGCGAGTACGACAAGCATCGCGACCACCTGCGACTCCTGGTTACGGGCAGCGCGCGCATGGATGTCTACCGGCGGGGCGGCGACTCGCTGCAAGGGCGCTATCACCACTATCGGCTTCACCCATTCACGCTCGGGGAGCTGGGATCCGGCGGCCCGCCGGCATCTCCGGAGCCGGGTGCCGAACTCCAGATACCCACGCGCGCCTCCCGCGAAGCCCTCTTGGCCCTGATGAAGTTCGGAGGGTTTCCCGAGCCCGTCTTGGCGCAATCGGACCGCACGCTGCGCCGCTGGCAAAGAGAGCGTCTGGAGCGGTTCTTCCGCGAGGATGTGCGCGACCTTGCGCTGGTGCGCGATCTCTCCTCCATGCAGATTCTTGCTGATCTGCTCCCCGAACGGGTGGGATCTCCCCTCTCCCTGAATGCGCTGCGCGAGGATCTCGAGGTAAGTCATCGAGCCGTGACTCTGTGGATGGACATCCTCGAGCGGCTCTACCACCTCTTCCGCGTGCGCCCTTACGCTTCCACGAAGGTGCGGGGGCTGCGGAAGATGCCCAAGCTCTACCTCTGGGATTGGAGCCTGATCCCCGAGTCCGGCCCCCGGCTGGAGAATCTTGTCGCGGCGCACCTGCTGAAGCTGGTGCATCTGTTGCAGGACCGGGATGGACACTCGCTCGAGCTGCGATACTTGCGCGACCGCACCGGCAAGGAAACCGACTTCCTGATTGTGGCCGCTGGGAAGCCCTGGGTGGCGGTCGAGGTGAAGCGCTCATCCACGCAGATCGATCCGGCGCTCGTCCACTTTCGCGAGAAGCTGGCGATCCCATGGGCCTACCAGGTGGTCCTGGAGAGCGAGCGCGACTTCGTCCAGGACGGGGTGCGCTGCGTTCCGGCGCACCGGTTTCTGGCCGCCCTGGCCTGAGCGTCGGTGCCGAAGACGCTGTCTGCGCGCCCGAAGCCCGGCCTGCCTGCCCAGCACCGCGCGCGCCCGCCGCGGCCCTGCCCGATCCGCGGCGCGACCGCGCCGGCACGCCGCGCACGCCGGCGAGGATCTCTCTTGATGTGACGATTATCGAATCATATAATGAAATCGACATCGATCATTGTCGAATCATATACGGACGCGCCGGCGGGAACGCCGCGGATCGCGCGGCCGGGGAGGCGGAGATGCAAGCGGACAGGGACGACCTCGCGTGGGCGGAGCTACTCGACCAGATTCGCCGCGGAGAGCGCTCCGAGCTGGAGCGGCTGGCGCTCGCCTTCGAGTGGATCACCGATCGCCAGCTCGCGCAGGGCCGCCTGGAGCTCGAGCGGCTCCGGGCGATCCCCGACGAGCCGGCGCGGCTCAAGGAGCAGATCAAGCTGAGCACAATCGAGCACTGCCGCGCGATCTTCCGCCGGTGTCGCCGGCTGGCCGCCGAGGGGGGATGAGGCATGCGCAAGACCCGCTTTGAGGAGAACCTCGAGCTGCGGGCCGCGCTCTTCCAGGCGCTCGGCCATCCGGCGCGGCTGCTGATCCTGAACCTGGCGCGCCTGCGGCCGCGGCACGGCGAGGAGCTCGCCCTGGTCCTCGGTCTCACCCCGGCCACGATCTCGCACCACCTGGCCCGGCTGGCCGCCGCCGGCCTGCTGCGGGCGCGCAAGGAGCAGTACTACCAGGTCCACAGCCTGGCCGAGGGGCCCTGGGGACGGACCCTGGAGGAACTCGTGCGGCTGCCGCAGGCGGGGCTCTCCGCGGCCGTGCCGGAGGACGCTTTTCGCAGCCGCGTGCTGCGGGCCTTCTTCCGCCAGGGACGATTGACGCAGATCCCCGCGCAGCGCAAGAAGCGCCAGGTGATCCTCGAGCGGATCGCCGAGCAGTTCGAGCCGGGACGCGACTACACGCAGCAGGAAGTCAACCGCATCCTCCTGGAAGTGCACGAGGATGTCGCCACGCTGCGGCGGGAGTTGATCGCCGTGCGGCTGATGGAGCGCTCGGGAGGCGTCTACCGGCGCCTCGCTACGCAGGGCTGAGCCGCCGCGCTCCTGGCCGGCGCCTGCAGCGCGCAGCGCCGTCTCGGTCACGTCTCGAGGATCGGTCTCATGCTGCGTGCGCCAAGGTTGGGTACGCTTCAGTGTAGCGTCCTGCCGAGCCGGAGTGCGCCCGTCGAGCCTAACCCGCCGATCGGACTTCGACACCGAGCGAGATGCGGGGCCTTCGGCCTCCCTCACCATGGGCATCCGGCGCTCGACGCCAGCCTGACCGAGTCATGAATCGGCCCGCGCTGAGCGGGGATGGGGTTTTCGCGGACTACGGGACGGGGCGCTCGAGTTCGGCGGCAGACCCTCTCGCGCGAGGGGGGAGGGAGCCCGCCGGGGCGCGTTTCATGATAGAATCAGGGTTGGGTGCCATCTGGGGTCGGGTGACATCTGCGGAATGCGCGGATGTCGAAGCCCGGGCAGGTCGCGGCTGGGACCTAGAGCGTACGGGGAGATAGACCCATGCGCGGAGTTGCGCTGTGTGTCTTGCCGGTTGTGTTGGTGCTCGGTGCCGCCTCGGCCAACGGCTAGGTCTCGGAGTTCGTGCTTCACCAGAACGATCCAGATCCGTTCTGTGTCGCGGTTGACACGGGCTCGTCCATCCTGTTCGAGATTCCGCAGGAGGCATACATCGAGTTGGTGTTCTGGAGTCCTGACACGACACTGATCGTCAGGGTATTGGTGGATAATCACTATTCGGCCGGACTCCACATGGTTCTCTGGGACGGGCGGGACGATTGGGGAGCGTTGCTGCCGGACGGAAGCTACCCGTACACCATGACGGCAGCCGACTCGCTCGGCAATCCGCCCCCGTGTTCGCAGACATGCTGACCGCGACCATCCAGTGCGGTACTGCTGTCGAGAGGAAGACCTGGGGGTGCGTGAAGGCGCTGTACTCCATTGCCGGAACGCCGGTGTCCAACTAGCGCTTGCGGCCGACGGGCTTGCCCGTCACGGTGGCTGCAGGCGCGGCTTCGCCGCTGCGATCCGCCGCGCCAGGCTGTCGCCAGCGGCTGAGACGCGTTCGTTGCGCTTCGCTCGGAACGGCGCACTTCCGCGCCGCCGATCGCAACAGAGGGAGGCGCTCATGGCCGGGATCGGTTCGAGGAGCCGTGGAAGGGATTGCCGGATCCGGCGGCCGCGTCGCCGGGCCCCGGCGCGCGGCCTCGCGGCGGGCGCGGCCGCGCGCCGCGCGTCGGCGCCCGCAGCCGGAGCGGGGAGCGGCGTGGCGCCCGCCGCCGGAGCGGGGGCCGGGGCGGCCGTCGCCGTCCTGGTTCTGCTGGGCCTCGCCCTGATCGCGGCACCCGCCGGAGCTGACCTCGCCGGCTACCATGCCGGGCGGGTGGCCGAGATCAACCGCGAGATCGCCGCTCGCGGCCACCACTGGACCGCTGGCATGACCTCGCTCACCGCCTACACGCCCGAGGAGCTCGCGGGGATGCTCGGGCTCGTCCTGCCCGAGGAGGTCGAGCGCGCGCTGGGCCAGGAGCCCCCCGCGCCCTTCCCGGCGCGGCGCGACCTGCCCGCCTACTTCGACTGGCGCGACCTCGGCGGGATGACCCCGGTGCGCAATCAGGGGCCCTGCGGGAGCTGCTGGGACTTCGCCGGGATCGGCGCGCTCGAGTCGGTGATCCAGATCCACGGCGGCGTCGAGCTGGACCTCTCCGAGCAGCAGATCCTCTCCTGCGCCACGCCCGGCTACGGCTGCTACGGCGGCTGCACCGCCTGGGTCTGGAGCTGGATCCGGGACCACGGCGCCGTGGCCGAGGCCTGCATGCCCTATCAGGCCGACCACAACGTCCCCTGCACGCAGGAGCCGTGCGCGAGGATCGCCTCGGCCAAGCGCTGGATCGACATCCCGAACGACGTCGACCAGATCAAGGCCGCCATCCACGAGTACGGCCCGGTGTCGACCGCCTTCTACGTCTACGGCGACTTCTACTACTACGACGGCGGCTGCTACGAGCACGCCGACGAGGTCACCTGGACGAATCACGCCGTGGTCATCGCCGGCTGGGACGACGCCGCCTGCGGCGGGGCGGGCGCCTGGCTGGTCAAGAACAGCTGGGGCGACGGCTGGGGCGAGGACGGCTACTTCTGGATCAAGTACGGCAACAGCAACATCGGAACGGCCACGCAGCTCGTCTACTACGATCCCGCCGTGGACATCGAGCTCGTCTCGGCGGCGGTCGACGACCTGACGGCGGGCGACGGCGACGAGTGGCTCGACCCGGGCGAACAGGCGGCGCTGATCGTCGGCGTCCGCAACGCGATCCTGGCCGAGCCGCGCAGCGTGATCACCGCCCAGCTCGCCTGCGACTCCCCCCTGGTCTCGATCCTGAGCGCCGCCGCCGGCTGCGCCGACCTGGGCGCCGGGGAGTCGGCGATCCTCTCCCCCCCCTTCCAGGTGGCGGTCAGCCCCTTCGCCGCCATCGGCGCGCCGCTCGTCTTCCGTCTGCACATCGCCGCCGCCGGCGGCTACGCGGCGACCGACAGCTTCACGCTGATCGCCGGCGACGTCCCGATCCTGCTCATCGACGACGACGGCTCGACCGTGGCCGATCCCTACATCCGCGCCGCGCTCGACGCCGGGGGCTACCTGTACCGGCACTGGGACACGGATGCGCTGGGCTCGCCCACCGCCGCCGTGCTCCAGCGCTATCCGGCGGCGATCTGGCTGACCGGCGTCTCGGGGCACGTCGATCCTACCGATCAGCAGGCGATCGCCGCCTTCCAGGACGCCGGCGGCGCCCTGCTGGCGACGGGCCAGGACATCGGCTGGTATCTGCACGACTGGAGCGGAGCGACCCCGCAGGACCGGGAGTTCTACGAGCAGCGCCTCCACGCGATCTACCTCGAGGACGGCTCGGGCTACATGAGTCTGACCGGCACGCCGGGGGATCCGATCGGCGACGGCCTGGCGGTCGACATCGGCGGCGGCAGCGGGTCGCGCGCCCAGGCCTGGCCCAGCCGGATCGACGCCAACACGGGCGCCGCGGCGACCTTCGCCTACGCGCCGGGCGTGATCGGCTCGGTGCGCTGGGAGGGCGCCTACCGGGTCGCCTACTTCGCCTTCGGCATCGAGGCGGTGAACGAGGCGAGCGACCGCGCGGCGATCGTCGCCCGCACGCTGGACTGGCTGGTGCCCGCCTGGCCCGACGTGCTTCAGCCGCAGATCGAGCTGCTGGCCCCCAACGGCGGAGAGCTCTGGTGGCCCGAGAGCGAGGTCGAGGTGCGCTGGAGCGCGAGCGACAACGTCGGCGTGGTCGCGATCGACCTGCGGCTCTCGCGCGACGGCGGCGCGAGCTACCCGGAGACGATCGCCGCGGGGATCCCCGACGGCGGATCGTTCTTCTGGACCGTCTCGGGCCCCGGCTCGCAGGCCTGCCGGCTGATGGCCGTCGCCCGCGACGCGGCGGGACTGCTGAACATGGATGTCTCCGACGGCGACTTCACGATCCTGGACGCGTCGGCCTCCGCGCCCGCGCCGCCGGCCGTCTTCTCCTTCCGCGCCGCCGGGCCCAATCCCTTCGCCCGCGCGACCGCGATCGCGCTGACGCTGCCCGAGGCGGAGCGGGTCGACCTGGGCGTCTACGACCTCGCCGGCCGCCGGGTGGCCGACCTCCATCGAGGTCCGCTCGCCGCGGGCGGGCACGCCTTCCGCTGGACGGGCACGGACGCGGCGGGGCGCGAACTGCCCGGGGGCGTCTACTTCGTCCGGTTGAGGCGCGCCGACGGGTCGCAGCCCCAGGTGCGCTGCGTGCTCGTCCGCTGAGGTCCGCCCTAGCCCTCCCGGCGGCTGCGGACTCTGGCCAGGATCTCCTCCGCCCAGGTGTAGAGCGTGGGGATCAGCACCAGCGTGAAGAGCGCGCTGACCAGCACGCCCCCCATCGTGACGAAGCCGATCGCGGTGCGGTACTCGAACCCCGCGCCCTTGCCGAGCACCTGCGGGACCATGCCGACGGCGATGGCCAGGTTGGTCATGATGATCGGCCGCAGGCGCACGGGGCAGGCCTCGAGCAGCGCCTCGCGCAGCGGCAGGCCTCGCCGCCGCAACTGGGCGACATAGTCGAGCAGCAAGATCGCGTTGTTGACCACGATCCCGACCAGCATGATCAGCGCCATGATGCTGATGATGTTGACCGTCTGCCCTCCGAGGAAGAGCCCGATCGCCGCGCCGATGAGCCCCAGCGGCAGCGTGATCATCACCGTCACCGGATCGATGAACGACTCCAGGCTCATCGCCAGCACGACGTAGGTCAGGATGATGGCCAGCAGCAGCGCCTGCATCAGCGAGGCGAAGGCCTCCTGCTGGAACTCGTAGGTCCCGGCGAACTTGATCCGGTAGCCGGGCGGCAGCTCGAGCCGATCGGTGCGCGCGCGGATCGAGCTGACGACCTCGGAGAGCGTTCCCTGGCCGATATTGGCGCTGATCGTGATTCGCCGCTGCCGCTCGCGACGGAGGATCTCCGCCTCGCCCCGCCGCTCCTCGATCGCGCCGAGCTGGCTGAGCGGCAGCCGCGCCGGGCCGACCGGGAGGCGCAGCGCGCGCAGCGTGGAGGCGTCGCGGCGATCCTCGTCGGCGAACTGCACGCGAATGGCGTACTCCTCGCCCCCCTCGCGGTAGACCGACTGGGCATCGCCCTCGAAGGCGTTGCGCAGGAGCATCGCCACGAGGCCGGTCGACAGCCCCTGGCGGGCGATCTCCTCCCGGTCGGGGAGGAAGGCCAGTTCCCTGCCGCCCGGCTCATAGCTGCTCTTGACGTCGACCAGCCCCGGGACCGAGGCGGCGATCTCCAGCACCCGGTCGGCGAGCTCGCGCAGCGGCCCGGTCTCGTCGCCCATCACCTCGATCTCGACGTCGGCGGCGGCGCCTCCGCGGCCCTCTTCGGCGCTGACCGAGACCTCGGCGCCGGGGATGCCGGCCAGCTTGGGGCGCAGGCGGTTGCTGAAGGCGTAGGCGCTCATCCCGCGCTCGGCCAGGGGGACCAGCTTGGCCATCACCATGGCCTCGTGGACGCCTGACTGCCCGCCGCCGATCGTGCTCAGGATCGTCCGGACGGCCGGCTCGGCGCGCAGGATCTCCTCGACCTGCTCGATCGTTCTCGTCGTCCGGGCGAGCGAGGAGCCTGCGGGCAGCTTGACCGACACGTTGACGAAGCCCTGGTCGATGCGCGGCATGAACTCGCCGCCCGAGATGCCCATGAGCAAGACGCCGAAGGCGAAGAAGAGCGTCGTGGCGGCTAGAACCAAGAAGCGATTGCGCGGCCGGGCGATGCTCCAGGCGAGCGCGCCGCGATAGCGGCGGGCGAGCCCGCCCATCAGCCGGTCCATCCAGGTGAGGCGCTCGCCCGCGGGCGCGGCGTTCCCATCCCCCTGCGCGCCGGCGAAGGCGTCCGGGCCGCCGGCGCCGCCGGCAGGGCCCGCCGGGAGCGCGCCCGCGATCCGCGCCGGATCGCCCGCCGCCGCGCGGCGCTCGCGCCTGCGGGCGACCGCGCGCAGGACGATCGAGGCGAGCATCGGCGTCAGCGTGAACGAGATCAGCAGCGAGAAGAGCGTGGCGAAGACGACCGTCAGGCCGAACTGCAGGAAGAAGCGGCCGATGATCCCCTTCATGAAGGCGACCGGGAGGAAGACGACCAGGTTCGTCATCACCGAGGCCAGCACCGCCAGGGCGACCTCGTCCGTGCCGCGGATCGCCGCCTGCTTCGCATCGAGGCCCAGGCGCAGATTGCGCATGATGCTCTCGAGCACGACGATGGCGTTGGTCACCAGGAGTCCAACGGAGATCCCCAGGGCCATCAGGGACATCACGTTCAGCGTGAAGCCCGAGGCCTGCACCAGCAGGAAGGCGGAGACGATGGCCGCGGGCATGACCACCATGGCGACGATCGTGATCCGCAGGTTGCGCAGGAAGAGGTAGAGCATCGCCGCGGTCAGGAGGATGCCGATCAGGATGTTGCCCTGCAGGTCCTTGACCGTGTCGCGGATGAAGATCGAGTCGTCGTTCGCGTACTCGAGCGTGAAGTCGTCGGGCAGCTCGCGGCGCAGCGCATCCACCGCGCGGTTGATCCCGTCGGCCGTGGCGATCGTGTTGCCGCCCGGCTGCTTGACCACATCCACCTGCACCGCGGGCAGCCCGTTGAAGCGCGAGAGCGAGCGCGCCTCCTCGAAGGCGTCGCGCACCTCGGCGAGATCGCGCAGCGGCAGGAACCCCCCCGAGGGCAGGGCGATCGGGATCGCCCCGATCTCCTCCACGCCGGTGAACTGGCCGACGGTGCGCAGGGTGTATTCTTCCTCGCGCCCGACGATGCGTCCCTGGGGAATGTTGACGTTCTCGAGCGCGATCGCCTGGGTCACCGCGCTGATCGGCAGGCCGTAGTGGTCGAGCTTGCGCCGGTCGACGGCCACCTGGATCTCGCGCTTCTGCCCGCCGAGGATGTCCACGGTGGCCACGCCGGGCACCTGCGAGAGGCGGTCCCGGATCAGGCGGTCGGCGACGGCGTAGGTCGTGTTCACCCCGCGCGGGCTGGAGACGGCCAACGAGATGATCGGCCGGGCGCCCATCTCGAACTTCATCACCTGCGGCTTCTGCGCGCCCTCTGGCAGCTCGTTGAGGATGGCGTCGACCTTGGCGCGCGTGTCGTTGGCCTTGGCGTCGGCGCCCGCCTCCAGCTTGAAGCGGATCAGAACCAGCGAGACGCTCTCGCGCGAGATCGACTCCATCAGGTCGATGTCGGAGATCGTGCTGACGGCGTCCTCGATGCGGGTGGTGATCTGGCTCTCGATCTCCTCGGGCCCGGCGCCGGGGTAGATCGTCGTGATCGTGACGAAGGGGAACTCGACGTTCGGCATCAGGTCGACGGCCAGGTTGAGGTAGCCGAACAGCCCGAGGACGACGAAGGCCACGACCAGCATCGTGGTGAAGACGGGCCGATGAACGGACAGCGACGAGAGGAACATGGGCGGCCGCCTCCTGGCTAGCGTTCGGCGCCGAAGTGCTCGGCGGTGAGATCCTCGCGGATCTTGACCTTGGCCCCGTCGGCGACGCGGTTCTGGCCGTGGACGACGACCAGCGCCTCGGCCGGGAGGCCCTCCACGGCCGCCAGCCGGCCGTTGTCGAGGCCGCGGCGCACCGGGCGGAGCCGGGCGATCGTCGCCCCGGCCTCCTGCTCGACCACGCAGAGCTTCTCGTCGCCCTCCTGCCGCAGGAGCGCGGCCGGCGGGACGGCGGGCAGGTGGGAGACCGTGGCGACGAGGATCTCCGGGCGGACC
>VGIY01000035.1 GCA_016867695.1 Candidatus Eiseniibacteriota bacterium
CCGCAGCAGGTCGAGGACTCCCAGGCGATCTCGAGGGTCTCCCCGGGGCTGAGCCGCTCGCCCCCGGCGGGCGCGGTCACGCGCAGCGCACAGGGATCGGTCAGGATCGAGAAGGTGGCATCGCTCGCGTCGCTCGCCACGCCGGCGGCGTCGGTCACCCGCAGCCGGTAGCCGCCTCCACCGGGCCCGCAGGAGAACACGGTGAACGCGTAGCTCCCGGTGTTGGGCGCCGCCGGCGCGATCAGCGCGCAGACGGCATCCTCGTGGAGCAGCTCCAGCGCGACCGTCGTCCCGCAGCAGGCGCCCGCGTCCCAGTGCAACGTCACCGTTCGACCAACGCAGAGCGTCTCGCCCCCGTTCGGCGAGGTCACCGTGAGCGCGCACTCGCCGGCGATCTCGAAGGGACCCTCGCCGTCCGCCGACCGCAGCGTCGAGAGGTCCGTGACGCGCACCTGGTAGCCGTCCGGCCCTCCCGCGCAGGCGGCGGCCGGCCACTCGTAGCTTCCGTCGTTCTCCGTCTCCCCCGCGATCTCCGCGCAGACCTCGTCGTTGCGCAGCAGCTCGATCCTGACCAACTCCCCGCAGCAGGCGCCTCTCTCCCAGGCGATCGCGACCGCATCCCCGGGGCAGAACGATTGCCCCGACGCCGGCGCCGTCACCCGCAGCTCGCACTCAGGAGCGATCCGCAGCGTCTCGCCGCTCTCGGCGCTCTGCAGGGTGAGCGGGTCGGTCACGCGCACGCGGTAGCCCTCGTCCGCGCCCGGGCAGGGGGCGACGACCCAGGCGTACTCGCCCGAGTTGGAGGCCGCGGCGGCGATCGTCTGGCAGACCACGCCCTCGTGGAGCAGCTCCAGCAGCACCGTCTGGCCGCAACAGGAGCCGCTCTGCCAGGCGATCAGGCACTCGCTGCCGGTGCAGAGCAGTTCCCCGCCGGACGGATGGAGCAACGACAGGGCGCAGGGCTGCTCGATCGCCCAGACGTCGTCGCTCGCGTCGCCGGCGCCCGTCTGCGGATCGGTCACCCGCACGGCGTAGCCGCTCCCGGGCCCGGCGCAAGCATCGGCCGTCCACGAGAAGTGGCCGTCGTTCTCGGTCGCCGCGGCGATCGTCGCGCACGGCTCGCCGTCGAAGAGGAGCTCCACGCTCACCGTCTGTCCGCATCCGCCCCTTGTCTGCCAGGCGATCGCCACGCTCTCGCCCGGGCAGAAGACCTCCCCGCCATTGGGGGCCGTGAGCTCGATGGCGCAGGGAGTGGTGATCGAGAAGGGCGCGGCGCTCTCGAAGGCCAGCCCGCTCGCCAGGTCGGTCACCCGCAGCCGGTAGCCCTCGGCATTCTCGCCGCAGCGCTGCACGACCCAGGCGAGACTGCCGTCGTTCTCGGTGGACGCGGCGATCGGCAGGCAGACCCCTTCTCCGAGCAGCAGGTCGACTCTCACCCAGGAACCGCACGTCCCCGATGCGCTCCAGGCGATCTCCAGGCCCTCCCCGACGCGCAGCGCGGCGCCTCCCGCGGGCGCGAGGATCTCGATCCCGCAGGCCGACGGGGGTTCGACGATCACGAAGGGCGCGGCGCTCTCGTCCGCCGCCGTTCCGCCCCGCTCGGCGACGCGGATGGTGAAGCCTCCGCCCGCCGGGCCGCAGGGAGCGACGATCCAGGCGAAGCCGCCGTCGTTGGCCGTGGACAGGGCCAGCGTGTCGCAGGGGACGCCGTCGAGCAGCAGCGTGATGCCGACGGAGTCGGCGCAGTCGCCATGAGAGCTCCAGGCGATCGGCAGCTCCGCGCCCATCTCATAGACGCCGCCGCCGGCGGGGGCGATGAGCGTCAGGCTGCAGGGCACCGGCGCGGGGTCGATGCGAAAGACGCCCGCGCTCGTCGCCGCCGCCGAGCCGCCCCGTTCCCTGACCCGCAGCGCGTAGCCCTCGCTCTCGCCGGCGCATGGGACCGCGATCCAGTCGAAGCTGCCGTCATTCGGCGTCGCCGCCGCCAGGAGCGCGCACGGCGTGCCCGCGCGCAGCAGCTCGATCGAGACCGAGTCGGCGCAGGCGCCCGAGGCGCTCCACGAGACGGCGACCCCGTCCCCCGCGCGAAAGGCCATGCCGTCGCCCGGCGAGAGAAGGGCGAGATGGCAGGGCAGCGGCGCGGGGAGGATCGCGAAGGTCCCGTCGCTGGTGTCGCCCGCCGGCCGGGGAGCTGAGGACTCGCTGACCCTGACGGCGTATCCGCTCGCGGCCGGGCCGCAGGGTTCCGCGATCCAGGTGTAGACGCCGTCGCCGCCGGGGCAAACGGCGATCGTCGCGCAGTGCGAGCCGTCCCGCAGCAGCTCGAGCGTGACCGAGTCGGCGCACGCGCCCGACGATTCCCAGGCGATCGACACCGGATCCCCCGCCGTGTAGGTCTCGCCGCCGTTCGGCGACACGAGCCCCAGCGCGCACGCCTCGGCGGGCGGCGGGACGATCACGAACGTCCCCGGGCTCTCGTCGGCCACTCCCCAGGCTGGATCGGTGACCCGGATCGAGTAGCCGCTCGAGTCCCCACCGCAGGGCTCGGCCGCCCAAGCGAAGGACGTGGCCGCGGCGGCCGCGGCGGCGATCGTCGCGCACGCCAGGCCGTCGCGAAGGAGCTCCAGCCTGACGGAGTCGCCGCAGGCGGACCCGGCTTCCCAGGCGACGAGCAGCGTCTCCCCGACGCGCACGCGCTCCCCCCCGAGCGGAGCCGTCAGCCGGAGCGAGCAGACCGGCGCGGGGCGCGAGCGGATCGAGAACTCGCCGTCGCTGGCGTCGGCCTGGCCGCCGGGAAGGACGACCACGCGGACCCGATAGGCCAGGCTGTCGGCGCCGCAGGGGCTGCAGAGCCAGGCGTGCTCCCCCGTGTCGGGGATCGCGGCGGCGATGGTGTCGCAGACTGCGCCGTCGCGGATCAGCTCCAGCCGGACCTGTGACCCGCAGGGCCCGTCCGTGGACCAGAGGATCGTGTGGACCGAGCCGGCGACGAGCCACTCTCCCCCGTTGGGCGAGACGACCGCGAGCCTGCAGCGCGGGCTCTCCGGGCTCTTGTCGCCGCAGGTCGTCGCCAGGAGCGCGAGGGCCAGGACCGGGATCACGGATCCGGAGTGCCGGAGCATCTTTCCAACCCTCCTGTGCCGATGCAGACCGTGGCGTCCCCGCGGCTCACGGGGCAGGCGCAGGCGCGGACCGCGGCCCGCCGCTCCGCAGCGCGGCGGCGAGCCGCTCAACGAACGACGATCAGCCGTGCCGACTCCTCCAGCTGTCCCCACTGCAGCCGGACGAAGTAGACGCCCCGCGGCACGACCCGTAGAGCCTCGTCGCGGCCGTCCCAGGGAAGGCGATGCTCGCCCGCGCCGAGCGGCCCGTCGTGCAGCCTGCGCAGGCAACGCCCGCTCGGGTCGAAGATCGCGACTCCCGCCGGCCCTCCCGCGGGCAGGTGGAAGCGCACTTCCGTCCCGCCGGTCAGCGGATTCGGCGAGGGGGGCGCCAGCATGAGCCGCGGGCCGCGCCGGACCATGGGCGCCGAAGCCGAGGTCGCGCACTGCGCGGGAAGGACATCCAGCCCGATCCATTCGACCGTGACATAGACGCTCTCGCCGCGGACCACGGGCCCGCCCAGGTTGCAGTAGTCGTAGCCCCCAGGCACCCACATGCCGCCGGCGGGAACGGGGCGGACGGGGTCCGCCAGGCTGTAGATCTGCACCCAGGCCGGATCGGTGGACGCGGCGTACAGGTGACTGCCGGTGGCCGCCAGCCCCCCGGCACGGACCAGGTTCTGAAGGCGGTGGAAGCCCCGGCTCACCGGCAGCAGGGGATTCGAGATGTCCACGACCTGTAGCGAATCGGCGGACATTCCCCGAGACAGATAGAGGTAGTCGCCGCTCGCCGTCAGGCCGTAGCTCTCGGGATACGCCGGAGCGGCCGGCAGGGCCGCGACGATGACCGGAGCCGCCGGCTGCGAGACATCGACGACGACGAGCGCGGACTCGGAATCCGTCAGACCGACGAAAGCATAGTCGCCGGCGACTTCCAGCCCGACGGGGAATCCGGGCAACTCGAGCGCCCCGATGATGGGCAGCGTGTCCGCCGCGGAGCCGTCGACGACCCGCAGCGCGGGTCCTACGAGGGGGTATCCCGCGTCAAGCAGGTAGGCGCGGTCTCCGACCGCCTCGATGTCGAGCGTGGTCCCGACCGTGGCCGCCGAGCCCCGCAAGATCGGATTCAGCGGGTCGGAGACATCGACGCGGCACACGGCCCCGTACTGGCCGACATAGGCGTAGTGACCGGCCACGCTCACGCACTCTGCGGGACCCACGTCCGCGTACCCCGCCGGCACCGGCGCCGAGGGATCGCTGACATCCATGACCTGGAGCCCGCCGTTGTACGGGCCCTCCACGACAGTCAGATAGGCGTGGTGGTCGAGGACGTCGAGCCCGCGTGTGCAGCCTTGGACCTGCGCGCCGCCGACGGCCTCCGGCAGCGAGAGCGAGGCGATATCCACGACCTGCATGCCGCCCAGGCCACCGACGAAGGCGTGGTCTCCGGAGATCCCGCAGCCGACGGCGGAAACCTGCACTCCGGCCAGCACTGCGGGCGCGCCAGGATCGGCGACATCGATCGCGGTGATCCCCTGGCGCACTCTCGAGACGAACAGCACGTCCCCGGCCAGGGTGAGCCCACGGGCGCCCGGCATATCCAGGGTGGCGACGACGCCGGGAAGCAGGATATTGGAGACATCCACGACGACCAGGTCCAGATCAGAGATGGCGAAGGCGTGCGTGGGCGTGGTCGTGACGGCAATCCGTCCTTCGGCCGGAATCGTGTGCATGACCCAGGGGGCCGAGGGATCGGAGACATCGACGATCAGCAGACCCGCGTAGCAGCCCAGGTAGGCGTAGTCCCCCCGCACCGACACGGCGTAGCCGTCCCACCAGTGTCCGGGCGGAAGCTCCGGCAGCGTTCCCTCGACCTGCGGGCTCTCCGGCACCGAGACATCGACGATGACCAGTCCCTGCAGGAGGCTCGCGACGTAGGCGTAGTCCCCCTGCACCGCGATCCCGGTGGTATGGTCATCGATCGGCAGCGACCCGACGGTCGACAGCGAGAGGGGGTCGCTGATGTCGAGGATCCGCAGGGCCCCGTCTCCCCACGCTCCGTGCACCACATAGGCGTAGTCCCCGGAGAGCGCGATGCCCTCGGGGTGGCCGGGGAGAGGCGAGATCTCGACGGCGTGGATGTCGGTCGGGTCGGCGATGTCGACGACGACCAGGCCGAACTGGGAGTGCAGGGCGAAGGCGTGGTCGCCGCGAATGGCGACGTCCCCGAACCACTCGACGGACTCGAGACCGCCGATCCAGCGCATGTGCTGGAGGTAGTCGGCGCAGGCCCCCCGTGCTGGGGGAGCCGGGAACAGCGAGGCGACGAGGATCAGCGCCGGGAGCAGGGCCGGCGCCCGCGGCGGGCGCGGACCTGCGGCGACGGCGCCTCCCCCGATTCCCGCCCAGAGCCCGGCGGGCGTGAGCTTCGATCCGATGGCGTGGATGCGCATGGCGGCCTCCTGATTCGTGGGCGCGGCTTCTCGGTTCACATGCCCACTTCCAAAGGCACGCGCCGTGCCGGGAGGACAGGGGGGGCGGAGGAGTTCCGGGAGAGCTCGCCAACTACTTGCCGGTCCTTGCATTGGGAGCGCGAGGCATCGGGGGAGGATTCGCGGATGGCCGGCGGGGCGGGACCGTCGTTGTCCGATCGGGCAAGTCGGGCATGTCCGATCCGGGCAGCGCCCCCCGGCGCCCGGGCACGATTCCGGGCGAGGGCGCGCGCCGTCACGGTGCGCGCGCACGCTCGCGGTGGCGCGATCACGGTTCGGGATCACGCTCGCCTGCGCCCCCGCCCTGGAACCCCCGTCGACCGCCGCGATGGCGGCCGAGATCAGGAAGCGCAGGAGCCGTGCCAGGCGGGCGCGAGAATGGAACTCACAGCGCGGGAAGGGATTGCGATGCCGGGGGGAGGCGAGCGCAGGCCGCGCCCCCCCGCCGTCGCCAACAGGCGTTGTAGGCGGATCACCCCGGGTTTGCGCGGCCGGGGGCGAGCGGGCGCCGGCCGGCTGGGGGCTGGCAGGCGCGGCCTGGCCGGGGGCTAGCAGGCGCGGCCTGGCCGGGCGCGCCGCTGACAGTTCCGTTGGCGTTGCGCTCCGTCCCGAGATCCGCTCTCAGTGCGCCGAGTGGACGAGGTAGACGCCGCCCAGAATGACAAGCACGCCGCAGGCCTGGCGCAGGCGCCGGGCGCCGGGCGAGCGCTCGGTCCAGTTCAGGTAGCGCTGCACCCAGCCCGCCCAGGTCCCCGCCAGCACGATCACCGCGCTGTGACCGACGCCGTAGAGGAAGAGCAGCATCATGCCCCACAGCCAGTGGCTGGCGGAGACTTTCAGGGCCACGCCGAGCATCGGCGCCATGAAGGCGAAGGTGCAAGGGCCGACACCGACGCCGAAGAGCAGCCCGAGCGCGAGCGCCGCCCAGAGTCCCCTGCGCTGCCCCGCGGCCGGGCCCGAACCCTGCCAGGGCAGCGGGATGACGCCGAGGAAGTGCAGACCGAGCAGGAAGAAGACGAGCGCGATCGCGTAGTTTCCATAGCGGCCGACGTCGCCGAGCATGCGGCCCAGCGCTGCGGTGACGGCGCCGATGAGGGCGATCGTGATCAGGATCCCGGCGGCGAAGACGAGCGCGGTGACGAAGGCGCGCCGCGTCGTCCGCGGGCCCTGCTGGCCGATGAAGGCGACGATCAGGGGGATGCTGGCCAGGTGACAGGGGCTGAGGACGATGCTCAGCACGCCCCAGGCGAGCGCCGCGCCGGCGGCGACGAGCACGGATCCCTGGACGGCGTCGGTCAGGACGGCGAAGAGCTGCTGCATGGATCTCCCTCTCGCTGCGCGGCGACCTCGAGCGTCCGATGACGACGCGGGACGACCTCGGGCGCTCGATGACGACGCGGGACGACCCGGGCTCGTGATGACTCGGGAGCGAGCTCGGGGGGCGGCATCCGCGGCGGCGCCGGCCCGAAGCTGCGGCCCGGCGGACGCGCTAGCCCTTGGGGCGAGCCGCGTCCAGGTCGACGCCCAGTTCCTTCCACTTGTTCAGGATCGCCTCCTTGGACATGAACCCCTCGTGGCGGGCGAGTTCGCGACCGGCCGCATCGATGAAGATCTGCGTCGGGATCATGCGGATCCCGTAGCCCAAGGCCTCCTCGCGGCGCAGCTGCACGTCGATGAACTCGACCACCATGCGGCCCTGGTACTCCTTCGTCAGGTCCTCGAGGATCGGCGCCATCGTCTTGCAGGGGATGCAACCGCGCGACCCGAGGTCGACCAGCCGCGGCAACCCCACCCCTCCCGCGGCGGCGGGGAGCTCGCCCGCGCGGCCGGCCTGCGCCTCCGGGCCTGAAGAACCGGGCGCATCGGATGCGAGGAACTGCTCCACTGGTACTGCGGCGCCCTGCTCCGGAATGGCCACGGCGGCGGACGCCTCTCGCGAAACGCTCTGCACCGCGCCCGGCGAGGCACTCTCCTTCAGGTAGATCATCAGCGCGAGCGCCGCGAGGGCCGCGACGACGATGCCGATGCGGACTCCCTTGGTCATCGCTCAACTCCTCTCCGGCGCCGGGCCGATCGCCCGGCATGGCGCCCCACAGGCCTCGCCAGTGGGATCGCCCGCGACGGCGCCTCGCAAGGCCTGCCGGCATGATCGCCCGCCTCGGCGCTTCGCCGGGCCTCGCCGGACACCGTCATCCGATCCATCCGTGCCGGCGGCCCCTACGGGCTGCCGGTCCCTTCGGCTGCGGCTTCGGCTTGGGCTTCGGCTTGGGCTTCGGCCTTGGTCGACTCGGCTTCTCCGACCCCGGAGGAGGAGGGCGGTTCCAGCGCGCGCCGGATCCGCTCCCTGAGGTAAGCTTCGAGCTCCTCCCCCCGGCCCATCATCTCCCAGATGTCCTTCAGCTCGAACCAGTCGGCCTCCCGCCGCCCGTTCCGGCGCGAGAGCACCAGCGCCGGGCCGTCCTCGAGAGCGAAGCCGGCGTAGAGCGGCGCGTTGGCGTCGTCCTCGTAGTCGAGCGGCAGCCAGAGCAGGCGGCCGCGGGCGAGATCGGCCGCGAAGTCGGCCGCGAGGATGCCGGCGACGACATCCTCCATGCGCAGGCAGGTCTCGCAGCGGAAGGTGCGGTGGAAGTAGTAGGCCGAGACGACGAGGCTGTCGGCCGGGGCCGGCGGCGTCGCGCCTTCAGCGGCGACGGTCGAGGCCCCCGCCGCCCGGCCGCCGGCCGCCTCGACCGCGGCCGCGCCGCCAGCGGGCCGGGCGTCATCCACCCCGGCGCCGCTCGCCGCCGTAGCGCCGCCGGCCGCCAGGATCGCCGCGGCCAGCAGCGCCGGTGCACCGAGCAGCGCAGGGAGTCCGCGCAGCGCACGCAGGCCGTACGGCGCACGCACGCCGCACGGCGCACGCAGGCCGTACAGCGCACGCAAGCCGCACGGCGCACGCAGGCCGAGCAGCGCACGCAGGCCGCGCAGCGCATGCAGGCCGCGTAGCGCCGGCAGGCCGCACAGGTCCCCCGCCAGCCGCCGCGCGCCCCGTGCGTGCGGCGACAGCAGTGTCATCCACGACGATTGGCGCACGCTCAGGCCCTCCCCTCCCCGCCGCCCAGCATGGCGCGGATGTCCTCGGCCGAAGGCACCTTGCCGACCGACTTCACCTGGCCGTCGATGACCAGACCGGGGGTCATCATCACGCCGTGCTTCATGATGTCGTCGATCTTGGTGACCTTGGTGACCTCGGCCTCGATGCCGAGCTGGCCGACGGCCAGCGTGGCGTTCCTGGCCAGCTGCTCGCACTTCGGACAACCCGTGCCCAGGATCAGGATCTGCTTCATGATGCTCTGCCTCCCCATGGCGGCGCCGCCGGCCGCGTCTCGAGGCGCCTAGAAGAGCGCGCCGTAGATGAGACCGCTGCCGGTGGCGGCAACGACGACGAGCAGCACATAGGCGAGGGTCTTCTTCGTGCCCATGACGCTGCGGATGACCAGCATGTTCGGCAACGACAGGGCCGGGCCGGCCAGAAGCAGCGCCAGCGCGGGCCCCTTGCCCATCCCGCTGCCGATCAGCCCCTGGAGGATCGGGACCTCGGTCAGCGTGGCGAAGTACATGAACGCCCCGGCCACCGCCGCGAACAGGTTCGCGGCGAGCGAATTGCCGCCCACCGCGCGGCTCACCCAGTGGCTGGGGATCAGGCCCTCCTCGCCCGGGCGCCCGAGGAGCACGCCGGCGACGAGGACGCCGAGGAGCAGGAGCGGCAGGATCTGCTTGGCGAAGCTCCAGCTCGAGTCGAACCAGGCGCCGAGCTCCCCCTTCGCCCGGCTGGTGACGATCGAGAGGCCGACGATCCCCGCGCCGAAGGCGGCCAGCGGCTGCCGGGGCAGGAGGAAAGCGAGCAGCGCCGGAGGCACGGCGATGGCGACGGCCGCCCAGAAGCGCATGCCGAACCAGGCGACCAGCATGGCCCCCAGACCGAGCGCGCCGAGCCCGGTCAGCACCCACTTGACCGAGTGGACCGCGTGCCAGAAGCCGATCGCCTGCGCGGGCTCGCCCCAGTTGGCGAAGACGAGCACGGCGACGAGGCTGGCGAAGTAGAGCGCGGTCCGCCCCAGCGGCCGGCCCGCCGCCGTCTCCGGCAGGACCGCCGCCGCGGCCGCCTTGGCGCGCTCCTCGCCGCGGAAGAGGCCGTGCATGGCCAGCCCGATGAGCACGCTGAAGGCGATCGCCCCCACGGCGCGGGCGATGCCCAGCTCCACGCCCAGGATGCGGGCGGTCAGGATGATCGCCAGAACGTTGATCGCCGGGCCCGAGTAGAGGAACGCGGTCGCGGGTCCCAGACCCGCGCCCATGCGGTAGATGCCGGCGAAGAGCGGCAGGACCGTGCAGGAGCAGACGGCGAGCACGCTGCCGGACACCGAGGCGACGCCGTAGGCGAGGACCTTCTTCGCTCCCGCGCCGAGATAGCGCATCACCGAGGCCTGGCTGACGAAGACGGCGATCGCGCCGGCGATGAAGAAGGCGGGGATCAGGCAGAGCAGCACGTGCTCGCGCGCATACCACTTGACCAGATGGAAGGCCTCGAGGAGCGCGCGGTCGAAGCGCCCGCCCCCGACCGGCAGGAAGTAGCAGGCCAGGAACCCCGCGGCCAACCAGAAGGCGGCCTTCCGCTCGCGGCGCCACTCCATGGGCTAGCGGCCTCCCGTACGGGCGGCGGCGCGGGACGCCTTGCCCACTGTGGCTCGAGTCGCCTCGCGCGCGGCGGCACGGGGCGCCTTGCGCACTACTGCGCGCGACGCCTCGCGCACTGCGCTGCGGGACCCCTTGTCCACTCCGGCTCGGGTCGCCTTGCGCACGCCGTCGCGTCCGGCGGCTCCGCGCGCGGGCCGGCCGGCGCAGCAGGCGCGGGCGACATCCCGGCTCTCGTCCGCCGCGGACAGCAGCACGGCCTCGACGCAGCCGAAGAAGTCCAGGATGCAGGGCACGCGCAAGCTGTAGTAGACCTGCGCGCCGCGCCTGGCGCCGTCGACGATGCCCGCCTCCCGGAGGATGGCCAGGTGCTTGGAGACGGTCGACATGTCGGCCTCGGCCATCCCGGTCAGCTCGGCCACGCAGCGCTCGCGCCGGGCGAGAGCCTCCACCAGGAGCAGCCGCGTCGGATGGCCGAGGGCCTTGATGACCGCTGCGCGGGCGCGCAGGGCATTTCGCTGTCGATGGTCCATGAACGCCTCCGCAGTCTCCTCGTCCCGGCCCGCCCGGGCCGCCGCTCCACCCATCGGGCCGAGGCAAGGGTTTCTATATTGCCCAAATCGCCAAGCAATGTCAAGGCCGCAGACTGCCTCATGCGCGGGGTCGCCGAGGCGGGAGGTCGCACCGGGGGGCTCCGAGGTTCCGGGGGTTCCGGGGGTTCCGGGGGTTCCGCGGCAGGCACGGCGGGCGCCCCGTCCCGGGGCCCGAGTCACGAGCGCGCCCGAGATCGATCGCGCCTCTCGTGCGGCCCGTCTCTCAGCCGGCGCGGTTCAGCGGGATGACCTCGCGGTCGAGGCGCCCGTCCAGTCGGTCGCGCGCGACCTCGAGGTCGTAGCGGGCCTGGAGGTTCAACCAGAAGCGGTCCGACGTGCCGAAGTAGCAGGAAAGCCGCAGGGCGGTGTCGGCGCTGATCGCGCGCTTGCCGTGGACGATCTCGTTGATGCGCCTAGGCGGCACGCTGATGTCCTTGGCGACCCGGTACTGGGTGACGCCCAGCGGCTCGAGGAAGTCCTTCAGCAGGATCTCCCCGGGGTGGATGGGCGCCAGACGCTTGCGCGGCATGCGGGCCTCTCAGTGGTAGTCGGCGATCTCGGCGTCTTCGACATCCGCATCCGTCCAGCGGAAGCAGATGCGCCAGCGATCGTTGACGCGGCTGCTGTGCTGTCCCCGGCGATCGCCGGCGAGCCTCTCCAGCCTGTTGCCCGGCGGGATGCGCAGGTCCTCCAGCCGGACCCCGCTCAGGCCTCATCCCCCTTGACGAACTTGTGCACGGCCTGGGGCGAGACGTCCAGCAGCCGGGCGGCGGCGGCCTGGTTGCCGCCGCTCGCCTCCAGCGCGCGGCGGAACAGGTGCCGGCGCGCGCTGCCGAGGTACGCCTCCAGCGAGAAACCCTCGTGAGGGACCGGCAGCCCGGCGAGCGGATCGCGGCGCGTGACGGGCTCGGCGATGACGAGGTCCTCGGCCTCGAGGAGGTCGCGCGGGCAGAGACGCGCCGAGCGCTCGATCGCGTTCTCGAGGTCGCGCACGTTGCCCGGCCAGGCGTGGGCCTGGAGCCGCTGCAGCGCGCCGGTCGAGAGGCGCTTGGGGCGCCGCAACGAGGCGTTCACCCGGTCGAGGAGCTGGAGGGCGAGCTTGGGGATGTCGCTGGCCCGCTCGCGCAGCGGCGGGAGATGGACGATGCCGACGGCGACGCGGTAGTAGAGGTCCTCGCGGAAGCGCCGCTCGGCGATCTCGCGACCGAGATCGCGGTGGGTGGCGGCGACGACGCGCACATCGACCACGACGCCCTTCTCGGCCCCGACGGGCTCGATCAGGCCGTCCTCGAGCACGCGCAGCAGCTTCGCCTGAGCGGCGGCGGGCAGCTCGCCGATCTCGTCCAGGAAGAGCGTGCCGCCGTCGGCGCGCACGAACAGGCCCTGCTGGTCGCGGATCGCGCCGGTGAAGGCGCCCTTGACGTGGCCGAAGAGCATGCTCTCGACCAGCTCCGCCGGGATGGCGGCGCAGTTGACCGGGACGAAGGGGGACACGCCGCGCCCGCTCAGGCGGTGGACCAGCCGGGCGAAGAGCTCCTTGCCGGTCCCCGTCTCCCCGAGGATGAGGATCGGGGTCGTCGAAGGCGCCAGGGCGACGGCGGCGTCGACCGCCGCGCTCATGCGCGGGTGGTCGACGGTCAGCCCGAGCTCGCCGATCGCGGTCGCCGGGTCCTCGGCGCACTCGCCGGCCTCGGGGTGCTCGCCGGCGCCGCCATGCTCGCCGCCGCCGCCGAGCGCGCCGCCGCGGCCGCGCGCGCCGCCGGCGCGCTCGCCAGCCCCGCGCGCGGAGCCGCTCCTGGCGCGGGTCGCCGAGACGCCGGCGCGGACGGCGGGCATCTCGGGGGCGGTCAGATCGACCTCGCAGACGAGCGGGCGCTCGCGGGTGACGAACTGCGGCGGACGGACATTCAGGACCTGCGCCGGGATCTCCCCGCTCGCCGCGAGCAGCAGCCAGCAGGCGTGCATCTGCGGCGTGCCCGAGGCGACGGCGATGAAGTAGCGTGCAGCTCCCGCCCCGGGCCGCGCGGCGTCGGCGGAGCCGGGGCGAAGGCGGTCGCCGGGGCGGTCGGCCGGCCGGCCCGATGGAGCGTCGCCTGGCGGCGCGGCAAGCCGATCGGCCGGGCGGGCGCCCGGTTGCCCCGCCGCCGGGCCGGGCGGTCGGCCGCGCGCCTGGTCGGCCTCGATGATCTCGCGCACGTGGCCCCTCAGGCCGCGCAGGATGGCCAGGTAGTCGGTCGGGTCCTCAAGCGCGATCTCGCGGACCTCGATCGCGAGCTGCGGCTGGAGCGCGGCAAGCGCCTTGCGCGTCGCCTCGGTCTGGCGCGCGGTGCGGGGGGTGGCGAAGAGGATCACCCGATCGAAGCGGCGCGCCTCGGCGAGCGAGAGGACCGGCCCGGGCTGTTCCTGCTCGCCGACCAGGCCCAGCGCGTAGGGGTCGTGGAAGCCGGTGAAGGTGAGGAGGGTCTTCATCGCGTTCGCGGCCGACATCGGCTTCATGTCAGGTCTCCGCATGTTCGGGGATGTCAGGGTTCAGTCTCCGCTGCTTCTGGATTCCCCTCGACCGCGGCAGCGAGCGCGCGGAGCGCCTTGCAGGTTCGGTCGAGATCGAAGGTCGCCAAGTCCGCGGGGCGCAGCACCGGGCTCAGTTGCGCCTGGATCTGCCTGCGCAGTGCAGATAGGCGCCCCTCAGACACGTCCAGCGGATCGTTGGAGGGCACATCCAGTTTCGCCCTGACCGCCTCGACAAGCCCGGGGTCCCGCAGATTCAGCCCGAGTTCGCGGACCGCGTGATCGACATCGTAGAAGTCCCGAATCGCCGGCTCGCGGCGCGAGAGTGCAGCGCGGAGTTTCTCTGCCATCGCTTCTCGCATGGAGATCGCGGATACGAAGAAGGCCGGGACCATCGCCAGCCCTGAGAACGGACTGAGCAGCAGTGTGCGGACCTCGCCTCTCACGGCCGGGAAGAGCAGCGGCTCCTTGAGTCCGATCTCGACCCTGATGGTCTCCTCTTCCTGCCCCAGCAGAGACCGGTATCGAACAGCGCCGACATACTGACTCGAGTCAGTAGTCCTTCTCGATCAATCGCTGCGGGAAGCCGGTCTCGGCGGCCGTGAACCGCAGAGCCTCCCGAAACAGGTCGGGGTCCTCGTGGATCCGAATCGCTGCCGGGCTATGCGGGGCCATTGAGCACAACTCCCCAGCGAAGATCCGCCTTCCCGCGCTTCGGCAGCCCGGGAACCCAGGGAATCAGACTGGATGTCGCCGCGAGTCGGCGCTCGAGCCGGCGCAGCGCCACCTTCTCCGCCCC
>VGIY01000036.1 GCA_016867695.1 Candidatus Eiseniibacteriota bacterium
CTGGACCGGCCGGCGGCTTTGCCCTGGCCCGGGCGGCGCTTCTTCCTTGGCCCCCGGAGGTATCCGGGGGCCCCGACGGCACGCGGCGAACGGTCGAGGGAGGCGAGACGATGGAACGGCGGGCGGAGTTCGGAAGGCCCGGCTGGCGGGCGGCGGCTCAGGGAATGGCGATCGGGATCGCGGCGCTCCTGGTCGCGGGCTGCGGCGGCACGAAGGTGACCCGCATCGACCCGGAGACGACGGTCGATCTCTCCGGGCGCTGGAACGACACGGATTCGCGCACGGTGGCCGAGGCGATCACGCAGGACTGCCTCCATCATCCCTGGGTGACCGAGCACCTGCAGCGCCAGGGCGGGAAGGTGCCGATCGTCATTGCCGGCGCGGTGCGCAATCTCGGCACCGAGCACATCGCCGTGGGCACCTTCCTCGCCGACATCGAACGGGCGCTGATCAACTCGGGCCGCGCGCAGGTGGTGGCCAGGCCCGACGAGCGCGGCGACCTGCGCCTCGAGCGCGCCGACCAGTGGGCCAACGCCAGCGAGGAAACGGTCAAGCGTCTCGGCCAGGAGTTGGGCGCCGACTACATGATGACCGGCGCGATCCACACGATCACCGACCAGGTCGAGGGCAAGCGGGTGATCTTCTACCAGGTGGACATGACGCTGATGGACATCGAGTCGAACCTGAAGGTCTGGGTCGGGCAGCACAAGATCAAGAAGTTCGTGGCCCGCGGCCAGTTCAAGCCGTGAGTCGAGGACGGCCCCGGGGGGCTGCCGGCCGGGGCGCCCTCTCCGCCGGGCGCCCGCTACTCCAGCGATGGGCACTGGGGTGCCTGCTCGCCCTGGCGCTCGCGCTGCAGGCGGCGGGGTGCGCCTCCTACACGACGCGCCTGCGCGAACTGCGCCCCGCGGCGTCGCAGGGCGACTGGGCGGGCGCGCTGGCGCAGGTGGAGAAGAAGGGGCGTCCCGGCGAACTGCTCTATCACCTCGAGCGGGGGGCGCTGCTGCGCTACGCGGGGAGCTACGCGGAGAGCAACGAAGAGTTGGACAGGGCCGCGCAGCGCCTCGATGAGCTCTACACGATCAGCCTCAGCCAGCGGGGGCTGACCTTCCTGTTGAGCGACGAGAGCGAGGACTACCGCGGCGAGGTGCACGAGGGCAACTACCTGCACTACCTGCGCGTCCTCAACTACCTGGAGCTGGGTGACCGGCGGGCCGCCGCGGTGGAGGCGCGCCGCCTCGCCCAGCGGCTCGCCTTCGTCGCCGACACGCAGGCCGGGCGGCCCGCCGCGCGCGGCGACCCCTTCCTGCACTACCTGTCGGGCGCGGTGCTGGAGGACGAGGGCGAGTGGAACCACGCGCTCGTCTCCTACCGGCTGGCGCTGGAGGGGTGGAGCGACCCGGGCAGCGCCTGCGGCGGCGAGGCGCCCGCGTGGCTGGCCGGCGACCTCGCCCGCGCGGCCGTGCGCGCCGGCGTGTCGCTGGAGGAGATCGGCCTCGGGGATCTCGCCGCCTCCCGACCCGTCGCCCCGCGCGAGGGGAAGGCGGGCACGCTGCTGCTGTTCTTCGAATCCGGCTGGGCGCCGATGAAGACGAGCGAGCACCTGCGGCTGCCCATCTTCGCCCACGATCCCGAGTGGAGAGGGGAGGATGGGGCGCGAGCGGGCGGCGCCGTCCTGGCGCAGCGTGTGCGTCACCGGCGCGAACGGGGCGAGTGGGCCGCCGAGCCGGCGAAGGTGGCCTACTTCCTCGATGTCGCCCTTCCGCTGCTCGGGCCGGCCCGGCCGGGCGCCGCCGAGTGCCGCGCGTCGCTCCTGCCGCTCGACGGGGAGGCTGCCCTCGGCGGGGCGTTCGAGACGCGCACCGCGGCGGCGCCGGCGATCGAGGCGCGCACCGCGGCGGCGCCGATGTCCGACCTGGCCTGCCGCGTCCGGGACGCCTTCGCCGCCGACGAAGCGGGGGTCATCGTCAAGACGATCGCCCGCGCGCTGCTGAAGTACTGGACGGCGCGGAAGGCGGAGAAGCAGGGCGGTCCGCTGGCCGGGATCCTGGCCAACATCGCCGGCGTGGCGACCGAGAAGGCCGACACGCGCGCCTGGCTGATGCTCCCGAGCCGGATCCTCGGCGCCCGCCTGGAGCTGCCTCCGGGACGATACAGGCTGCGCCTCGAAGCCCGGGACGGGGAAGGCAGAGTAGTGGAGTCGGGAACGCGCGAGATCCAGGTGGACGCCGATGCCCGGACGCTGATCGCCTGGCGCAGCTTCGCGCTCTGAGCCGCTCGAGGATCGCGGGTCGCTGCCGCGAGGGGGGGGGCGGTCGTTGCCGCGGCGCGCGGGGGCGTTCGCGCCGCAAACGAAATCGCGGGCATCCGTTGGACGCCCGCGCTTTCGGACCTTCCCAGCTCGAGCCTCATGCCACTGCGCAGGCCCGACGCGCCCCGCGATCAGGGCTTCCGCAGGGCTCGCGCCTTGCGGAAGGATCCCTGCCCGCGGAGACTGGATCGGTTGGGGTTAAGGAGGGACGTCTCCTTTCGTTTGGTGTTGCCGCTGGTCAGTACAGACACCGATCACTCGAAGGGTGCCCGCTGCATCGCCAACCCCACCACCCCGCAGCCCAAAAGCCTGTCCGTCTGTTCCATCACCCCTTTCCGGAATCCTTCAGCGGCCGGAGAGGCGGAAGCCCCACCGACGAAACGATTATCCCACTCGGAGCAAGGCGCTGTCAAGCGGGCCGGGGTGAGCTTTGCGCTAGTTGGAGGTCACGAAATCGCCGGCGGGGAGCCGGCGACTCGACACTGTAGCGGTGTGTTCGGCCGAACGCAGCGACGGATTCTAGCGCCTGCGCGTTCTGCCGCCGGCCGAGCGGGCGCCATCATCCGCGCCCGCTCCGGAGAGCGCGGCGGGGGAGTTCTCCGCCGGTGCCGCCTCGGACTGCGCGCGCGGCGGGGGAGAGGCGGGCGCGGTGCTTCGCGAAGGACGCTCGCGGCGGACCTCCCGGCCCGGGCTCGGAGGCGGGGCACTGCCGGCCGGCGCGCCGCCGTCCGAGCCGCGGGAGCGCACGGCGGTGCCGTCGCCCGTCGGGCGCTGCGCGGGGCTTCCCGCCGACCTGCTGCGAGTCTCCCCCGGGCCGCGATAGCCGGGGCGCTCGGGGGCCCCCGGAGCGCGGGCGGCGCCGGCCTCGACGGAGCGGGCGGGATGCGCCGTGCGGGCGCCGCGGATGTCGGCGGCGCGTGCGGCGCGGGTGGTGTAGACCTCGCCCGAGCGCTGGTCCGCGGCGCGCACCCTCGCCTCGGCGCGAATGTTCGCCGGCGCGGCCAGGCCCGCGCGACGCAGCACGGAGCCCTCCCTCTCGGCGCGCAGCGGCGCGGCGGAGCGGATCCGATGCCAGCTGCGCGCCTCCGCCGGGCGCGTGCGCGACGGGCCGAAGTGGCGCGAGTAGCCGTAGTGCCAGTCGCAGTAGCGGCCGGGCGGCCCCCAGGGGTCCCACCAGTCCCAGCACCAATGACCGGCGAAGTAGAAGCCGGAGCGCGCCCACCAGAAGGGCGAGTAGTAGACGTAGTAGCGCGGCCAGGGATACCAGTAGTAGGCGAAGGGATCGTAGTAATGGTAGACGAAGACAGTGGCGTAGTCGTCGGGCTGGAGGGCGTAGTAGTCGTCGGCCCGAACCGAGGCGCCCGGCGCGGCCTGCGCGGCGGCGGAGGTCTTGGCCGCGGCGCCGGCGCCATACCTCTGCGGCGTGTCCATCAACTCGCGGATGAAGTCCTCGCTCGCCCCGGCCTCCTTGAGGCGGACGATGTCGTAGGCGTTCAGGTGGAACACGGCTCGTTCCACGTCGATCAGCTTGAGGATCGTCGTCTCGCTGACGCCGGCCAGCTCGAGGTTGAGCACCTCCTCGAAGGTCAGGGCCGCGGCCGGCGGGCCGGCCAAGAGGATCGCGCAGGCGACCAGGGCCCCCATCGCCAGAGGACGAATCCGATCGGTCATTCGTCTCACCCGCCTTTCTCGACTTGCGGGATCCGCCGCGACCCCGCTCCGGGGTTCCGCCGCGGGCCCCGTTGACCCCTCAACCTCTTGTATTCTAGCGATCGGCTCCGGTTCCCGCAACTCGACTCCGGAAACGGCGTTGCCCGAACGGCAGCCTACGGACCGGAGAGGCCCGTCCGGCGGCTGCCGGACCGGAGAGGCCCGCCTGGGCGCCTCTAGGCCGGATTGGGCAGCTTGCGCCACTGGTCGGTCGACATCTCGTAGAGCCAAGCCTCTCCCGAATTGGTGAGCAGGAAGCCGAAGCTCTCCATCTGGCGGATCTGATCGGCCCTCACCGGCAGCGGCAGGATGTTCGTCTCGCGGCCCTCCTGGCGGAAGGCCTCGTCGATCGAGAGCCATTGCTGCGTGTCCGGCCGGTACTGGAGCACCCGGCCGTCGCCGGTGAGCACGCCGCCGACGCCGAAGGCGAGGAGAACCCTGCTCGCGGGAGCGGGGGGCTGCGCGGCGGCGACGCCGAGGGGCGAGGCATCGCTTCCCGCGGGCAGGACCTGCAGGAGCGAGCCCAGGGCGATGCCCAGGGCGAAGAGCAAGCTTCCGGCGATCCAGGACTTTCGGGTCATCATGAGTCCTCCTTGTGGTCGAGCGCCGCCATCCCAGCCGGCTGCCGGTCGGGCCCCCGGGGCCGGTCAAGGAACCAGGAGCAGCGGGCGCGCCACTTGCCTTGCGCCCGCTTGCGCCACGACATAGTACCTGCCCGCGGCGGCCCGCGTTCCCTCCTCGGTGCGCCCGTCCCAGTGGAGCAGCCGCGCCTCGGCGTCGCCGGGGCCGCCTCTGCCGAGCAGGCGGACGAAGCGGCCGGCCACGTCGACGACCGCCATCTTCCATGCCTGGCCGGCGGGGATCTCGAGGGTGAGCCCCGCGCCGCCGCTGGAGGGATTGGGATTAGGCCCCGCCAGCCGCAGGAGCGTGATCGCCTCCTGCGCCGGGCGGCGAACCGAGAGCGGCAGCGTCGCCCGGGGCTGCAAGGCATCGTTCGTCGCCAGGAAGAGCCTGGCGCGGTGCGTACGGATCGGGGCGCCGGCGAGGTCGTAGCTGAGGACGATCGGCAGCGGCGCGCCGGGGGCGGCGACGCCGGCGGCCGGCTCGTAGGCGAGCCACTCGAGCCGGGGCGGCTCGGGGGCGAGATCGCCGTCCCAGACCGGAGGCAGGGGCGGCGGGTCTCGCGAGACGAGGATCCCGAGCGCGCAGGCGATGGCGGGCGGGTTGCCGAGCGTCGACCAGCGGACGGCGAACTCCAGCGAATCCTGTCCCTCCAGGGCGGAGACCGCCGAGGTCCGCTCGACGAAGTTCCATCGCGGGTCGAAGACGTAGCCGAGCGCCAGTCCCTCGGTGGCGCGGTAGACCATGCGGCCGACGGCGACGATGAAGTCGGCGCCGATGTTGGGCTGTCGCAGACCGGTCTCCGGAGACAGGTCGGTGTCGAGCAGAAGAAGCAGCGTGAAGGCCTCGCGCGGATCGGGCAGCGGCGAGTGCATGCCGACGCGGAAGATGACGCTGCCGGAGGCCTCGGCGATCGAGAGATGGCGGATGTCGGGCGCGGGGGCGTCGCGCGGATCGCTGAGGACGCGGCGGAAGCCCCCCGGCGGCGCATCGCCGGCCCGGTAGATCGCCCGCACGTCTTCCCAGTCGTCGGTCTCCGTGCCGCAGTACACGCTCACGCGCAGCTCCCCCGTGCCGAGGTTGGTGATCGTCAGCGTGTCGCGCCCCGCGTCGTCGCTGCCGGTCAGCGAGACCATCTCCGCCGGGGCCCCGAGCCGGGCGGCGTAGGGGAAGCCGATCGCCTCGTCGGAGAGCGCGCTGGCCCCCTGCGGGTAGAGCGCGCGCACGGCGTAGTGGTAGCGGCGGCCGGCGATCACGTCGGAGTCGGTCCAGACGGCGGCCGGGTGCGCCAGCGAAGCCGCCGGCAGCGCGGCGTAGTCGCGCGAGGCCTCGCCGCGGAAGAGCTCGTAGCCGAGCGGATCGCCGGCAGCGCCCTGGGGCCGGCGCCAGCTCAGGCGCACCGAGCGCGCCTGCCCCTGCGTGGCGGCGAGGCCCGTGGGCGGCGGCAAAGCTGTCTCGCGCAGGAGGCGGACGTCGTCGATCCTCCAGAAGTCGGGCGCCCGCGCGCCGAACGCCTCGAAGCGGATGCGCAGCGAGCCTCCCGTCCACCCGTCGAGCGGGACGCGCACGACCTGCCCGCTCCCGGCGTCGCCGCCGAAGGCGCCGACGATGATGTCGGGGACCCCGTTGCCGTTGCTGTCGTAGTACGCCCCGGCGGGATAGCCCCCCAGCGGCTCCACCGGGGCCCAGGTCGCGCCCCCGTCGGCGCTGGCGAGCAGCCGCCCGCCCGCTTCGAAGCCCTCGAAGCCGTAGTCGGTCCAGAAGACGAGGCTCGCCCGGTCCCAGCCGGCGAGGTCCCGGTCGGGGAAGGTGACCGTCGCCGCGGGCGGGTGGGAGGCACCGCCCCCCTCGAAGACGAGCCCGGCACGCCCCGAGGGCCAGGCCAGATCTCCGCGCAGCGGGTCGCCCGCCTCGGCAGGTTCCGCCGCGGGAGCCGCCGCGGCGGGCGGCCCCGCGCCTCGAGGCGCGCCGGGCCGCGGGTCGCCTCGCCACGCCCAGCCTCCCGCCAGCAGGGCCTCGCCCGGGCCATCCTCGAAGTCCTCCTCCCAGCCCGCGGCGACGAGGAGCTCGCGCGGGGCCTCGGCGGGGAAGAAGGAAGTGTTCCCCGCGGCGTCGCGCGCGCCGAGCCGCAGCAGGATCCGGTCTCCAGCGGCCAGGGCGGACGCCTCGAGCGTTCCCTCGTAGGCTCCGCCCCGGGACGGGAGCGCCGGTCCCCCCGCGGCCTCGCGGACGTCGAGAGGCTTGGGGTGGAGCGTCGCCGCGGTGGACGCGGCCTCGTCCCCTCCGGTCTCCGACCCGCCCGCCTCGCCGGGTGAGGAGACGATCGCCTCCACCCAGATGGAATCGACGGTCCCCGCGTTGTCCGCGGCCCCGGCCTGGATCCAGAAGCGGGGCGCGCCAGCGACGGGCGAGGCGGCCGCGAGGTGCAGGATCGCCGGCGGCGTCGTGTCGGGCCCGACCCGGTAGGAGAAGGTGCCCGAGGGGGCGTCCCGGGGGAGTCGCTCGCTTCGTCCCGTCCTGTCGGCGGCGGTGAAGTAGTAGTCGACGCGCGTGCCGGCCGGCGCGCCCGGGATCTCCCCCGCGTAGGCATATCCGGCGCCTTCCATGGCCGCCCGGCTGAAGGGCCCGCCGTCGAAGCGGTAGTGCAGGACCGCAGACTCGGGATCGGGGGGATGGACGCAGGCGACGGCGAGATCGACGCGCCGGGGGCCGGGCGAGGCGGTCGTGTCGGCCAGCGGCCGGTGGAAGAGCGTGACGCCGAAGTCGCCCAGTCCATGATCGGCGAAGGCGCCGGCGACGGCGGCGAGGTTGGGCGTGCCGTTGGCGAGGTCGCCGTCGTCGTCGTCCTGGAGGAGCAGGTGCAGCAGGCAGGCGTCGAAGTCGCGGGGCTTGCCGGCGCGCATGAAGTGGAAGAGGGAATCGGCGTAGCGCTCGCCGGCGAGCCCGCCGGCGGCGGTCAGGCGCCGGCGCAGGTCCCAGAGCGCGGTGGCGAGGATGCCTCCCGAGCAGTAGGGGTCTTCGGCGCAGAAGGGGTGGGCCGGAAAGTAGCGGGGCTCGCCCAGATCGCGCACGAAGGTCCCCGGGCCGCGCCAGCCGAGGCCGACCAGCGGCGTGCCCGAGACGGCCGCGGCGAAGTAATCGCTGCAGGCCTCGTGGATGAAGCGCGGCGCCTCATCGGGCGCGTAGGCGCAGGCGGTGACCAGGTGCCCGTACTCGTGGGCGACGACGGTCCGCAGGCGGCCCAGATCCGTGCAGGCGGCGTCGGCGCCGGAGAAGCGCAGGTGGAAGTCCTCGGGGTCGACGTGGGCGAGGGCGTTGCAGTCGAGCGCGGGATCCTCGGCCAGGATCGGCACCGGCCGGTCGAGCCGCCGCAGCGGGGCGTCGAAGGCGGGGTCGATCGCCTGCAGCCAGGCGCGCGAGGCGGCGGCGTGAATGTAGACCTCGCGCTCGGCGGCGCTCGCCGCGGAGGAGTCCCAGAGGGCGGCCAGCGGGTCGGCCGGGGCGGTGGCGACGATCTCCGCGGGCGGGGCGTCCCAGGAGCCGCGGCGCACCTCGGCGTAGCGGCCGAGCAGCGGGATCCTCACCCGCGGATCGGCTCCCTCAGGCACCTCGATCCGGAAGCGCCCCAGCGAGTCCGTGTGGGTGCTCTCGGGAGGCGCGCCCTGCGCCTCGGCGAGGACGAGGAGGTCGGGGAAGGGGACGCGGACCTGCGCGCCCCAGGGATCGGGGGCGTGGATCAGGCCGGCGACCTCGCCGGACAGCTCCAGCGAGAGCGCGCGCAGGTCGAGCACCTCGCCCGTACGGGCGTCGACGAGCGCGCGCCAGCTCTCCCGCGACGCCTCGGCCCGCCCGCGCATCCGCCAGACAAGCCGCGGCGGCGCGCCGGCGGGCTCGGGCCGCAGCGCCAGCTCCATCGAGGTCCAGCGCAGCGCCGCGCCCGCGCGCTCGGCCGCGAGACCCTGCGCGCCCTCCGGGGTGATGCGCGCTTCGAGATCGGGGTCGCCGAGCGCCGCGGCGATCGTCGAGTCGAAGCCGAGGATCTCGTTCCCGGGCCCGAGCGTGAGGGCGAGGCGCGCGCCCTCGACGGGCAGGCCGCGGAAGGTCTGCTCGAGGTGGATGTGGGCGAGACGCCGCGCCGCGCGCCGGTCGGAGAAAAGCAGGTCCGCCGGGGCGCAACCGAGCCAGGGGGCGGCGCGGGCGAGGAAGCGCTCGACGGCCAGCCGCTCTCCGGGCGGCAGGAGATCCTCGGGGGGCGGCGCGCCCCCCCCGTCCCGGAGCGGCGTCGCCGGCGTCGCCCACTGGGCGGCGGCGTGTACGGCGTCGGGCGCCGCTGCGCCCCGCCATCCGCGGCAGGGGATGCCCCGTTCCGGGTGATGGACCACGGCCCAGTCGACCGGCGGACGGACGGTTCCGGAAGCGTCGCCGGACAGGGGGCCGCCGCGGGCGCCGGAGGCGATGGGCAGGAGGGCCGCGATGGCGATCGCCGCCAAGCGCGCGCGGCGGCGGGGACCGGCCGGACATGCCCGCATCGATGCGCCTCCTGCGGGCAGTGTAGGGGAGGGTCGCCGCCGCGGCAACCGCGCCGGTGCGGTGCGCCGGCCGGCGCCGGGCTTCGCCGCGCCCGGGCTCGAAGCGGGTTCGGCCCCGCTGGCCCGGCGCACCGTCGTGCGGTTCCCCGGGCTCGGCGCTCTTCGCTCGGCACGCCCTTCCTCGGCTCCCTCCCTCGGCTCCCATCCTCGGCTCCCTTTACTCCGCGCCCGCGCATCCCTAAGATCGCCCGGTTTCCGGAGGCCTCGGCTCCTAGGCGCGCGGCGGATGACGCCGCGCTCGAGGGAGGTGCGCGGTGACGCTCTTCGACCGCCTGATCCTGACGGCGCTGCCCCTGATCCCCAAGCCGGTCGTCGGGCGCTTCTCCCGCCCCTACATCGCGGGAGAGACGGTCGCCCAGGGCATGGCCGAATCGCGACGCCTCAACGGGCTGGGCTGCATGGTGACGCTCGACATCCTGGGCGAGGACATCGACTCGCGCGAGGAGGCGCGCGGATCCCGCGACGCCTACCTCGAGCTCCTCGACGCCATCCGCGCCGCGGGGATCGACGGCAACGTCTCACTCAAGCCGACCGCGCTCGGCCTCAAGCTCGATGTCGACATCGCCTACGAGAACATCCGCGAGATCGTCGCCCATGCCCGGGAGATCGGCTGCTTCGTGCGCATCGACATGGAAGATGCCCAGACGACGGACAACACGCTGGCCGTCTACCGCCGGCTGCGCGCCGACTTCGACAACGTCGGCGTCGTCCTCCAGGCCTGCCTGCGGCGGACGGTCGGCGACGCCGAGGCGCTGGCGGAGATGAAGGCCAACGTACGCCTCTGCAAGGGCATCTACCGCGAGCCCTATCGCCTCTCCTGGCGGGACCGGGAGATCATCCGGCGCAACTTCACCTTCGTCCTCGAGATCCTGCTCCGCGGCGGAGCCTACGTCGGCATCGCCACGCACGACGAGTGGCTCGTCTGGGACGCCATGGCGCTGGTCCACCGACTCGAGCTGCCGCGCCAGGCCTACGAGTTCCAGATGCTCCTGGGCGTGACCGAGAGGCTCCGCCAGGTGATCGTCGAGTCCGGGCACCGCATGCGCGTCTATGTGCCCTTCGGCCGCGACTGGTACGCCTACTCGAGCCGCCGGCTGCGGGAGAACCCCGACATGGCCGGGATGATCGCCAAGGACATTCTGGGGCTTTCCCAGGACCGCGGGAGGCGCTAGGATCCCTCCGATGATGCGGGCGACCCTCTGGCTCCTGTGGGCTGTGGCGGCCGCGGTCTGGCCGTGGCCGGCCGCGGCGGATGTGCGGGTGGAGGCGCCGGCGGCGGCGCCGGCGGGATACGCGGCACCGGCCGTCGTCGGATGGGTGCGGATCGACGACGCCATCCAGCCCGCCTCGGCCGGGTTCCTCGATCGCGCCCTGCGCTGGGCCGAGCGGGAGGGCTGCGGCTGCCTGGTCGTCGAGCTCGACACCCCCGGCGGGCTCGACACGGCGATGCGCCGGATGATCAAGGGGATCCTCGCCTCTCCCGTTCCCGTCGTCGTCTACGTCTCGCCTCCCGGATCGCGCGCCGCCTCGGCGGGCGTCTTCCTGATGATGGCGGCGCACGTCGCCGCGATGGCGCCCGGAACGAACCTGGGCGCCGCCCACCCGGTGGCCATCGGCGGGCTGCCGGGGACCGGCGGGGCCGGGCCCGACACGACCATGCTGGCCAAGGTGACCAACGACGCGGTCGCCTACGTGCGCTCGCTGGCGACGCAGCGCGGGCGGAACGCCGACTGGGCCGAGCGCGCCGTGCGCGAGAGCGTCTCCATCCCCAGCGACGAGGCGCTCGAGCTGGGGGTCATCGACCTGCTGGCCGTCAGCCCCGAGGCGCTGCTGGAGGCGCTGGAGGGCCGCCCGGTGGAGGTCGCCGGCGAGACGAGGGCGCTGCGGACCGCCGCGGCGCGGTTGATCCACAAGCGGATGGATCTGCGCGATCAGATCCTGGGCAGCATCGCCAACCCCAACATCGCCTACCTGCTGCTCCTGCTCGGCGCGCTGGGGATCTTCTTCGAGCTCTCCCATCCCGGGTCGATCTTCCCGGGCGTCGTCGGCGCGGTGGCCCTCTTCCTCGCCTTCTTCGCCCTGCAGATGCTGCCCGTGCGGGCCGCGGGCATCGCCTTGATCCTGCTGGCCATCGTCCTCTTCGTGCTCGAGATCAAGGTCACCAGTTATGGAGCGTTAGCCATGGGCGGAGTGGCGGCGTTGCTCTTCGGGTCGTTGATGCTCTTCGACAGCGGGACGGGCGTGCGGCTCGCCCTGGGCGTGATCGTGCCCAGCGTGGTCGTCGTCGGCGCGCTCTTCATCGCCATCGTCGCGCTGGCGGCGCGGGCGCAGGGGCGGCGCACGGTCACCGGGGCGGAGGGCCTGGTGGGCAGGATCGGGGAGGCGCGCACGGCGCTCGCCCCCGAGGGACGGGTCTTCGTCCACGGGGAGCTGTGGCGGGCACGCAGCCGGGAGCGGGTCGCGGCCGGGGAGCGGGTCCGCGTGGTGCGCGTGCGGGGGCTCGAGCTGGATGTCGAGCCGCAGCGTGTTTTGGCCGAAGGGGCGGACGACACAGGGAGGTGACGGTCATGGGATTCACGGCGCTGGCGATCGCGGTAGTCCTCTTCCTGATGGTCCTCTCGAACTCGCTGCGCGTGCTGCGCGAGTACGAGCGGGCGGTCATCTTCCGGCTGGGCCGGATGGTCGGCGTGCGGGGGCCGGGGCTGATCATCCTCGTGCCGCTGATCGATCGCATGGTCAAGATCAGCCTGCGGACGATCGTCATGGACGTGCCGCCGCAGGACGTGATCACCCGCGACAACGTCTCGGTCAAGGTCAACGCGGTGGTCTACTTCCGGGTCATGGACCCCGCGCGCGCGGTCCTCGAGGTGGAGAACTACCTGTACGCCACCTCGCAGATCTCCCAGACCACGCTGCGCAGCACCGTGGGCCAGGCCGAGTTGGACGACCTGCTCTCCGAGCGGGAGAAAATCAACGCCGAGCTGCAGACGATCATCGACGCGCACACCGACCCCTGGGGCATCAAGGTGGCCTCCGTCGAGGTCAAGGACGTCGACCTGCCGATCGAGATGAAGCGGGCGATGGCCAAGCAGGCGGAGGCGGAGCGCGAGCGGCGCGCGAAGGTGATCGCCGCCGAGGGGGAGTTCCAGGCTTCCCAGAAGCTCTCCCAGGCGGCCGAGGTGATCTCGCATCACCCGATCGCGCTGCAGCTGCGCTTCCTGCAGACGCTGGCCGAGGTGGCCACGGAGAACAACTCGACGACGATCTTCCCCGTGCCGATCGACCTCTTCCAGCCGTTCATGAAGCTGGCCGAGAAGCAGGCCCGTCCGGCGATCCCTGGGCCGCAGGCGTAGCTCGGGGGGAACCGGGCCGTCGGCGCCGCCGCGCGGGAGACAGGCGGCGCCGGCCGCGCCATCGGCCGCCCGGGCGCAGGCGCGGGCGTTGCCGCAGTGCGCTCGAACGCCGGGGCGGGCGCGGAGGGCACCCGCTTGAACGCCGGGGCGGGCGCGCGCTCGGGCGCGTGGAGCGCCGCCGGCGCCCGCGCGGGCTACAGCAGCGCCTCCAGGTTCGTGTTGCCGACGACGAGATCGGGGCGCAGCGCCCGGCAGCGCCGGGCGACGGCGGCGATGAGTCGCTTCACCCCGTCGGTCTTCTGCGGAGTGCCGACGGGATGGCAGCGGATGAGCAGGCCCTCCTCCTCCTCCCGCAGCAGCAGGAAGAAGCTCTGACGCAGGTAGGCCTCGACGACGACCGCCTCCAGGAGCAGGTGGCGGCGGTCGAGCGCGAGGAAGGCGCCTTGGATCTTGCGCACCTCCGGCGGCTGGGCTTCCATGAAGTCCGCCAGCGGCGCGGCCAGGTCGGCGACGCGGACCGCCCCGCGGAGTTGGACGTGCGGCATGGGCGACCTCCTTGGGCAGATTGAAGGCTCGACAGTAGGGAGCCGGGGGCGGGGCGTCAACGCCCGCGAGCGCGGGGCGGGTTGCGGGGTACGCGGGCCGGCGCGGTGACGACGGGCCGCCGGGGTCGCGCCGGGGACGAAGGGGAGAGGCGCGGGATGACCGAGTCCGGTTGGCGAGCTTGGGCGTCGCCGCCCGCGGGGGAGCCCTTCGTCCTGGTCCGTGGATTCGCCGAGCATCCCGGGCTGTGGGACTTGGCCGCTGATCGCGGCGTGCTCGCCCACTGGGTGGCCATCTTCAGGGGCAACGCGGACTACGTGCGTCAGATCGCCGCCGTCGAGGGGGACGGGGCCGCAGGGGCGGCGGCAGAGCGCGCGCTGCGGGTCTTCGCCGGGCTGCTCGACGATCTCGAGGCGGGGCGGGCGTTCGACCGCCTGCGGACGATCCACGCGGTGACGCTCGTGCGCGAGGGGCTGCTGCGCGCGCACGGGATCCCCGATCCGTACGCGCGGCTCAAGGCTCGCGAGGCGCAGCGCTGGTTCGCCGAGGGCGAGCGCGCGCTCAGGCGCGCGGCCTGCATCGGCGGCGCTTGCCCGCCCGCGGGCGCGAGGGCTCAGCGGCGCGCTGCGCCGGTCGGTCCGCCGCAAGCCGGCTCGCCGCGGCGGGCCGGCGCAGGCCTCGAGGGGAGGGGGAGGCCGGAGGAAGCCGAGGAGGGCGACCTGCGCTCCGACGCGCCGGCCGAGATCCTCGGCGACCTGCTGGCCGGCAACCTCTTCGACCTCGGGTCGCGGGCGACGCAGGAGGCCTTTCGCGCCGGAACGCTCGATCCCGCGGCCGCGCGGGAGCGCTTCCGGGCCGAGGCCGGGGCGCTGCTGCCGGGGCTGCCGGCCGAGCTGCGCGAGCTGCTCCGCCCCGGCCCGCCCGCGCCGGGGGGCGGCG
>VGIY01000037.1 GCA_016867695.1 Candidatus Eiseniibacteriota bacterium
TGGCCCACGAGTTGGAAGCGGGCGGCGTGCCGCTGCTGCCGCGGATCATGTCCGAGTGGGCGCACGCGCGGACCGGCATCGACATCCATCCCGGCGCGACGATCGGCGAGCGCTTCTTCATCGACCATGGCACCGGCGTCGTGATCGGCGAGACGACGGTGATCGGCGATGGGGTCAAGCTCTACCAGGGCGTGACCCTGGGCGCGCTCTCCTTCCCCAAGGACGAGCGGGGACGACTCATCCGCGGGCTGCGCCGCCACCCGCGGATCGGGGACGGCGTGGTCATCTACGGCGGCGCGACGATCCTCGGCGACATCACGATCGGCGATGGCGCCGTGATCGGCGGCAATGTCTGGCTGACCCAGTCGGTGCCCCCGCGCACCAAGGTCGTCCACCATCCGCAGAACGCGCGGATGATGCCGGCCGGCGGCGCGGGCGGCCGCGCGCCCGGCGGGGCCGTCTCCGCCGGGGAGACGGGACCCGCGCCGCGGGAAGGGCTCGTCCCGGAAGGCGGCGCCGGGGATCCCCCCTCCGGGGGGCCGGCGCCGGAGAGGGCGTAGTCCGCATCGCGGGGCGGCCGGCGGTCGCGCCGCGCGCGCGAGGCGGAACTGAACTGGGGCTGGGACGATCGACAGCCCGCGATCGTTCCCGCCCCGCGCGTAAGGAGGAACTCCATGGCCCGGATCCACGATACGATCCTGGAGGCGATCGGCGGCACGCCGCTCGTCCGCGCGCCGCGCTTCTCGGCCGGCCTGAAGGCGGATGTCGTCTTCAAGCTCGAATCCTTCAATCCGATGTCGAGCGTCAAGGATCGTCCGGCGAGACGGATGATCGAGGAGGCGCTGGAGAGCGGCGCCCTGCGGCCCGGCATGACCGTGGTCGAGCCGACCAGCGGCAACACGGGCATCGGGCTGGCGCTGGTCTGCGCGGTCAAGGGCCTGCGGCTCGTCCTGACGATGCCGGAAACGATGTCGATCGAGCGGCGCAAGATCCTCGCCGCGCTCGGCGCCGAGCTGGTCCTCACGCCTGGAGAGCTGGGCATGAAGGGGGCCATCGCCAGGGCCGGAGAGCTGCGGGAGGAGATGGGCGACACCTTCATGCCGGGCCAGTTCTCGAACCGGGCCAACGTCGACTCCCACCGCGAGACGACGGCGCCCGAGATCTGGCACGACACCGACGGCGCGGTGGACATCTTCGTCGCCGGGGTCGGCACGGGCGGGACGCTGAGCGGCGTCGGCTCCTACCTGAAGGAGAAGAAGCCCGGGGTCAAGATCGTGGCCGTCGAGCCGGCCGGCTCTCCGGTGCTCTCCGGCGGGAAGCCGGGCCCGCACAAGATCCAGGGCATCGGCGCCGGCTTCGTGCCGCAGATCCTCGACGTCTACATCATGGACGAGATCGTCCAGGTCCGCGAGGAGGACGCCTTCGCCGCCGCCCGCGACCTCTGCCGCGGAGACGGGCTGATGGTCGGCATCTCCTCGGGCGCGGTGGCCTGGGCCTGCCGGCAGTTCGCCGAGCGC
This sequence comes from Candidatus Eiseniibacteriota bacterium, assembly GCA_016867695.1. Taxonomy (GTDB): domain Bacteria; phylum Eisenbacteria; class RBG-16-71-46; order CAIMUX01; family WJJG01; genus VGIY01. Next base: position 1,518 of record VGIY01000037.1, read on the forward strand.
AAGGAGAACACGGGGCGCATGATCGTCGGTCTGCTCGCCTCGCACGGCGAGCGCTATCTCTCGACGGCGCTGTATCAGCAGGGCTGACGGCCTGGCGGCGAGCCCCTCGGTCGATCCCTACTGGACGACCGTGAAGCGGCCGAGCATCGTCTCGTTCTCGCAGGTGACCGCGTAGAGGTACACCCCGCTGACGATCTCCTGGCCCCGCCGCGAGAGCATCCGCCACTCGACGGTGCCCCGCGGCCGCCGATCCGGCCCGCTGTTGTCGAACTGGTCGACGAGGTCGCCGGCCATCGTGTAGATGCGCACCGTGCAGGGCTTCTCCGGCAGCCGGGCGAAGAAGAGCCGCGTGCCGGTCGGGTCGGCGTCGCTCGGCGTGAGGTCCGCCTCCGATCCCCCCCGCCAGGGGTTGGGCACGACCATCACCAGGTCCTTCCAGCTCTCCCCCGCCGCCGCGCCCCACAGCGGGCGCACCGCTTCGGACTCCACCGCCGACGGCTGGCTGCTCAGGCGCTGGACCTTGCCCCGCTCGTCGACCCAGGTGCTGTAGGCGGTGACGTCGTAGAAGTAGACCATCCCGTTCTTCAGCCCGACCTCGTCCTCGAAGGCATAGCGGCCGATGTCGTACCTCCAGAGCGTCTGCGACGGGTTCTCCGGATTGGGCACGAAGGAGTCGATCACCGCCACGTCGAAGCGGCAGTCGGCCAGGTCGAGCTCGATCCCCACCGGATCGGCGGTCAGCGTGGCCAGCTTCTGCCAGTCCCCCGGCGTCGGCCCGGTCGAGCCGAAGGGGCGCCGCCAGCCCTCCACGCGCCAGATCTCGTAGCCGCTGAAGAGGATCCTCTGCTGGATCGGGTCGGCGATCAGCTCGGAGGTGTTGTCCCACTCGATCCGCACCCGCCGGTCCCCGGCCATCCGCGCCCGCCGGCGCGGCTCCTCGGCGCCCGTCCGCGGCGGCGGCGGAGCGACCGTGCCTACCCAGCGGATGAGCGTCTCCTTGCCCGGGCATCTCGTCGCGCTGTCCATGATCGGCGTGCAGCAGTTGCAGTCGGCGTCCCGCCAGTAGCTCGGGTGGTCGCAGGTGGTGTTCTTGAAGGGCCCCTCGCGAACGGGCGGGTCGACGCAGCGGTCGAACCAGAAGAGCGGATCGCCCGGATCCTCGACGCGCAGGCATGTCTCCCGCCCCCAGCAGCCGGTCAGGGGGTTGTTGTCGACGTCGCGCCACTGCCCGTCGTAGATGCGCTGGGCCATGATCGCGTTGGTGATCAGCCCGCGCCGGCCGGCGCCGATGACGAAGGCGACCTGGAAGTGCAGCTCCTCGTCGGGCAGCAGTTCCTTGAAGGGGCCGGCGCTGAAGAGGTAGCGGTAGTCGGCCGGCTGCGAGGTCGGGCCGCGCGGCCGGGTGCCCCGCGAGAGGAGGTCGTAGCGCTGGTAGTCGCTGCGCGGGTCGCCGTCCGGATAGGTGCCGTTGCCGGAGAAGAAGGCGCAGGTGTGGATCTCCACCCGCTCCGGCGCCCGCTCGCCGAAGGGATCGGTCGTGTGGCCGAGGAACATGCCCCCGAAGTAGCCGTCCGCCCCGGGCGGCATGTCGTCGGCCGACTTGCCCCCCGTCTGGCTTCCCGGCGTGTCGTGCATGAAGGCGATGTCGATGTGCAGCTCCTGCTCCGCGCAACTGCGCAGCCGCTGGGTGACCCGATCCCTGCAGGAGTAGCGGATTGTCTGATCGATGTAGGTCGTGTCGATCGAGAGGAGCTCGCCGGCGTCGTCGGTCCAGTAGTCCTCGGCGTCCTTGCGCCCGGCGTCGGAGTCGACGAAGTAGCCGAGATAGACCTGGCGCAGCGTCTCCCATCCCTGGTTGAGGACGACGTAGTCGAAGCCGACGAACTCGTCAGCCCCCTCCGTCGACCAGGCGAAGCTGCGCTGGCGGATGCGCAGGTTCAGCGGCCGGTGATCGGGGTTCTGCGCCCGGGCCTCGCCCGTGTTGTCCCAGTACTCGCAGGAGAACATCTGCTGGCCGATCGCTTCGTAGTCCTCGTCGATCTCCCCGTCGCCGTCGTCGTCCAACCCGTTGTGGAAGTCCTCGTCGACCAAGCCGTCGCCGTCGTCGTCGCCCCGGCTTCCGGAGAAGCCGCGCCGGTCTCCGCCGGTGACGCCCTCGAAGCTCTCGTACATCGTGTAGACGGGAGCCAGCGGGGGCAGCAGCTCGTAGTCGAAGGGGGCCCCGGTGGAGACATAGGCCAGGTTGTCGGGGGCGATCGCCCCGATCCAGAGCGAGGCGGCGTAGAGGTACTCGCCCCCCCGCCAGCCGGCACCGTGCAGGTCCGTGCCGAACGGGTTGCCGACCACGCCGACATTCGTGACCATCAGGTGCAGCAGGCCGACATTGTGGAAGAAGAGGTTGGGGCTGCGGATGGCGTAGAGCGACCGGCCCTGGGCGTCCGGGGGGAAGGGGGCGTAGCCGTCGCAGCGCGCCGCGGCCGTCCCGCTCGCCGCCGCCAGCGCCCCGGCGAGCAGCGCCAGGGCGGCCGCTCGGCGCGCCCGGGGGGCGAATGTCCGCATGCCCTGCCCTCCTTCCGCATCCGATCCGCCCGCTCCGCGGCTCGGCCGGCGCCGACGGCGGGCCTCCCGCTTCCGCCCGAGCGACCCTCCGGCCGCATCCGGCAGGGCGACCCCCTTTCCGCGCCCCCATGATAGGCGCGACCGGGGCAATCGTCCATGGACTACCCGGGCCGCCCATCAGAAGGCGTCGCCCGGGCCCCGGCGGGCGGGGCTCAGATCAGGCCCCGGCGAACCGCCGGCGCCGCTCCGCGCGTCCCCCGCCCGTAGATCTCCTCCGGGAAGAGCAGCGGCGCCAGCCTCTCCAGGAACTGCCGCCGCTTCAGCCGCTGATGGCTGGCGTAGTGGCGGGTGTGGATCGTCCGCAGGTAGCTCTCCAGGGTGTAGAGCTGGAGCTCGACCGCGAACCCGTACGGGGGGACCTCGTCGCCCTCCTCGGCGTAGAGCAGGTCGAGGTCTCCCTTGTAGACCTTGTACCCCGCCCCCGACTGCGCGTGGAGCAGCGCCCTGTCTCCCGCGCGGGTCAGCGTGTCGACGACGTTGCGGATCTTCATCGGGCCGCCGACGATGTCGAAGAGCGCCTCCCTGAGCACCTCGACCTCGGCGCTGTTCTCGACGATGAACATCGCTCCGACGATGTCGGGAAAGGCGCCCGGCTCGTTGACCCCCTTGCGCAGCATCTTGCTGACGATCGAAGCGTCGCGCCGCAGCGACAGCTCGCTCCACTTCTCGCGCGTCTCCAGCTCGTAGACCCTTTGGCCGCGGACATAGTGATAGGGCAGGACCTCGCGCTTGGAGCGGCAGCTGTAGAAGTAGATGCGCGCGCGCACGGTCCGGCCGTCCTGGCGAAAGCGAAGCTCGCGGCGCCGGAAGCGCCACACCTCCTCGTGCGGCAGCGGCTGCCCGACGCGGTAGTCGATTCTCAGGCCGTCGGCGGCGATGTCGAAGGCGATGTCCACATCCTCCCGCGCGACCGTGTGCACGAGCAGCTCGCGATCGATCAGCTCGGCGAAGTAGCGCCGGTGCCGGTCGCCCCGCTGCACCTCCCAGCAGTGCTCGACGTCGAAGAAGAGCTTCGCCAGGTAGAGCTTGCGGCGCGCCTCGAAGGCCAGGCGCGGGTCCCGGCCTTCGAAGACGATCCGCAGCAGCTCGCGCAGGTCGTTCGTGTCGCGCACGCGCGGATGGGCGCGCAGCCCGGCGCGCCGCCGGCGGGGGAAGAGCGCGGCAAGCGCCTCGACGTAGCGGGACGCCTCGTTGAGGTAGTAGGCCGCCGTCAGGCGGTTGGCATCCGCGCCGTGCTCGCCGCCCGGGGGGTGAAGCATGCGCTCGAGAAAGGCGTCGTAGGCCTGGTCGCCGTCGCGGATGGCGAGAAAGAGGCGATGGAAGGAACGCAGCAGCTCGGGGTGCGAGTCGGCCAGGGAGAGGTCCAGGTAGGGATGGGCCTGGAGCGGATCGAGCGATCCGGGAGGCTCGCTGTTGGTGGCGACCGCCGGCATCGCATTCCCCCGACATCCCCTCACCCGGCTCCATCCGCAGCGGTCCAGCGGACGCGTGCCTGGCGGGCGCGCGCCCGGCGGATCCGGCGGATCGGCGCCAGGATATCACGCGGCGTTTCGGCGCGCCAAGGCGGGCGGCGGACTTGTCCCGGCAGCGGGCTCGTGGGATCCTCGATCCCGATGGTCGACGATCCGGGCAGAAGGATGGGGCACGCCGCGGCGAAGGCCAACGCCGGCGAGGACTCCGGGGGCGCGGGCGCCCGGGCGGGGCAGGCCTTCGAGGAGCTGGCCCGAGCCCTGGCCGCGGGCGAGGGCTGCCTCGATGTCCGCCCCGCCGCCGACTTCGCCTCCGCCCACCTGCCCGGCTCGGCGTCGATTCCCTGGAGCGAGCTGCCCCTGCGGCGCCACGAGCTGCCCCCGCGGGCGACTCCCTTCCTCGTGGCCGGCGATGGTCCTGAGCAGGCGCGCGAGGCCGCCGCCTGGCTGCGGGACCGCGGCTGGTCCGCGGCGCTGCCGCTCGAGGCGCCGTTGAGCCGCTGGCCGGGCCCCTGGGAGAGCGGCCCTCCGACGCGCGCGCTCTGGCGGCCCAGCGCCCTCGTGCGGCGCTGGGCCCCTCGCCTCCCGGACGGGCCGGTGCTCGACCTCGGCTGCGGCGCCGGTCGCGACGCCGTCTACCTCGCGCTGCGCGGCCACCCGGTCGTCGGCATCGATCGACTGCCCGACGCGCTCGCCAGGGCGGCCGCGCTGGCGCGGCGGCACGGCGTCCAGCTGCGACTCCTCGCCGCCGATCTGCGCGGCTCCCCACCCCACCTGCCCGCGGACATCGCGCCCGCGCCTGGCGAAGTACCGGCGCCCGCCGAAGCCCGCGCATCCCGGAAAGCGCGTCCGCCGCTGCGCTTCGCCGCCGTGCTCATGATCCGCTTCTTCGCCGCGCACCTGGGCGCCTGGATCGCGGAACGCCTATTGCCCGACGGCCTGCTGCTGCTGGAGGGCCCTGCGCCCGAGGAGGTCGAACGAGGACGCCTGCGCCGGGTCTCGCGAACGCTCTCGCCCGCGGCGGCGCCGGCCGCCTTCCCCGGCTGGACGGTGCTCGAGAGCACGACGGAGAGGGACGAGGAGCAACTCGTGCTGACTCGTCTCGTCCTGCGCCGGGAGCCTGCCCCGGGCCTTGACGCTGGAGGCGACGGCGGCGATCCCCGCCCGAAGACGGGGGGCGGGACGCCCCGGCCGGAAGGGAGGCGCCGTTGATCCCGATCACCATCGACGAGCCGCTCCGCGGCACCGTGCTGCTGGCCGCCTTCCAGGCCGAGGAACTCACCGCCCGCGGCACGAGCGAGGCACTGGAGGCCGACCTGGCGGCGCTCCGCGCGCGCGTCGCCGAGCGCTATCCCGATCCCGCGGCGGCGATCGAGCTCCTCGGCCCCGCCCGGCTGCTCTACCGCGCGCTCGGCCTCGATCCGACCAAGACGCGCCCCTCCTCCGAGGCGCTCATCCGCCGCCTGATCAACGGACGCGGGCTGTATCGCATCAATCGGGTCGTCGACACCTGCAACCTCTGCTCGATCGACATCGCCCTGCCCATCGGCCTCTACGACACGGCGCGCGTGCGCTGGCCGGCCGTCCTGCGCCGCGGACTGGAAGGCGAGGGCTACGCCGGCCTCGGCAAGGACGAGGTCCACGTCGCCGGCCGCTACACGCTGGCGGACGCCGAGGGCCCGTTCGGCAACCCCTCCTCCGACTCCTTCCGTACGCGCATCTGCGAGGAGACGACAGGCTGCACCTTCGTCCTCTTCGCCCCGGCGGGCTATCCCCGCGATCGCCTCGCCGAGCACATGGACCGCTGCGCCGGGCGGATGAGCCTGTACTGCGGGGGCAGGATCGCCGCCCGAGCGCTGGTCGACTGAGGCGCCGGCGGGGACGGCCGCCGGCGCGCGCCGGGCAGCCCCGGGACGCCGAGCGCCGCGCTCAATCCGCCCAGGCGAGGGGATCGATCTCGGGGAAGAGGTTGTTCTTGTTCTCGATCTCGGCCAGCCACCACTCGTCGATCGCGCCGCTGAGAATGTCGGCGTGGAGCTTGGAGAAGTGGGTGATGTGCTCGCGCGTGCGGCGCACGGCGTAGTCGACCATGGTGCCGGTCTTCATGATGAAGGCCCAGTCGCTGCTCTGCGCCAGCAGCAGCTCGCGCGCCGCCTGGCGCAATGCCCGCCAGCGCAGGGCATCGGTCCCGAAGTCGCCCCGGCGCGCGGCGTTGGCCAGCTCGATCATGCGCTCGAGCGCCTGATGGAGGTGGGGGTAGATCCAGTCGTTGGCCCCGTCGAGCCAGACCTCGGCGTAGCCCTTGTAGCCCCAGCTCGACACGGACGGTGTGGCGACCTGATTGACCGGACAGACCGCGAGGTACTCGCTCAACGTGATCGGGGCGAGAACCTGCTGGTCGTAGGCGATCTTGCGGAAGAGGTAGTCGAGGAACTGTGGCCCCTCGAACCACCAGTGCCCGAAAAGCTCGGCGTCGTAGGGGGCGACGATGACCGGCCGGCGGCCCATCAGCCCCTCGAGATGCTCCACCTGCTTCTCGCGGTTGAACATGAAGTTGCCGGCGTGGATCGCCGCCTTCTCGGCCGCCCGCTCAAAGCTGTAGGGCTCCTTGTGATTGCCCGGTCCGGTGATGCGGTAGTACTTGATGCCCAGATTCGTCCGCTGGCCGTCGCCGTGGAGGTAGGGCCGCACATAGTCGTACTCGAGGTCCCAGCCCACGTCGCGGTAGAACTCGCGGTACTCGTAGTCTCCCGGGTACCCCTCCTTGGCGCTCCAGACCTGCTTGGAGGAGTCGAGGTCGCGGCCGAACGCGGCCACGCCGGAACGGCAGACGATCGGAGCGAAGACGCCGTACTTGGGCCGCGGCGAAGCGAAGAGCACGCCATGGCTGTCGACGATGAAGTGGCGCAGACCCTGTTCGGCGAGGACCTCGTCGACGCCCGGCTCGTAGCCGCACTCGGGCAGCCAGATGCCCCGGGGCGGGCGTCCGAAGTGGCGCCGGTAGTCGAAGACCGCGGTACGGATCTGGCCTCGCCAGGCGTTGCGGCGGCCGAGCATCAGCGGCATGAAGCCGTGCGTGGCGCCGCAGGTGATGATCTCTAGGACGCCCAGTTCCTGGAAGCGCCCCAGCGCCGTCAGGAGGTTGCGCCCGCACTGATCGGCGAAGACCCGGCGCGCCTCGAGGAACATCCGGTGGTAGCGCTGGGCCAGCGGATGGAACTCGGGCATCCAGCGCGTGCGCTCGATCTCGCGGCCGGAGAGGTCGATCAGCTTCTCCAGGTGCCGCAGGTAGCGCTCCTGCAGGAAGCCGTCGGAGAGCATGCCCGCCAGGGTCGGCGTCACCGACAGGGTCAAGCGGAAGGGGACGCCGTCCCGCACCAGGCCGTCGAAGACCTCGATCAGCGGGATGTAGGTCTCGGTGATGGCCTCGAAGAACCAGTCCTCCTCGAGGAAGTCCTCGTGCTCCGGGTGCCGCACGTAGGGCAGGTGCGCGTGGAGCACGAGCGCGAGGTAGCCCTTGGGTTCGCGCCTCACGTCAGGACTCCGCCCCGTTGCCGATCATCTCGGTGACGTGGGTCTCGCGCCGCACGGTGGGCGTGATCGTCTTGCGGAAGGCGCCGTCGGCCGAGGCGGCCGTGGCGTCGAGGACCTGGGTGCCGTCCGGGAGCTGGAAGCGCAGGCTGAACGTGCCGTCGGGGCGCAGCTTCACGGAGCGCCCCTGCACGGCGACGGAGGCGTTCGGCTCGGTCGCGCCGAAGACGATCAGCTCCGCGTCGAGCACGAACCAGAAGCCGCGCTGACCAGCGGGGCGGGCGAAGGCGCCGCTGCCCATGCTGCCGAGCATGCCCGAGGACCAGTCGGACGCGAGCCGCTCGCGCAGCAGCCGCCCCAGCTCCGCCGAGCTGCCCGCTTCACGGACGCCGGCCAGCCCCTGTTCGTATAGGCGGCCGAACGCCTCGGGCGGCGTCGTCCACTCCTCGTCGGTGACCGGCGAGTAGTTGTCCCGCGGCGTGCGCGCCTCGTTCGACTGCACGAGCGGACGGAAGCGCCCCGTGCGGGTGAGGATCCCGATCACGATGCGGTAGGCGCGCTCCGGGCGCCCGACATTGAGGTACCAGCTCGTGACGCCGGGCGGCAGATCGACGTCGTAGTGGTCCGCGGCCCGGTCGCCCCCGGCGCCTCTCGCCGCATCGTCCTCCGGTCGGGAGAGGACGCGCATCACCCACCGGTGGTCTTCCCACTCCTCGGCCAGCTCGCGCTGCGCCGCGTCGAGCGTCTCCCGGGTCACCTCCCAGTAGGCGTACAGCCAGTAGGGATCGCGCGCCATCAGGCCGGCGTGATCGCGGCCGTACTTCTCCGGCATGGCCAGGGGCGAGCCGAGCGCCGCGCGGGGCGCGGGGCGCCCGTCGCCCTCCGCCCGGCCGGCCGGCGCCGTGAGGGCGCCGCCGTGGAGGGCCTCGGCGGCCGGCCCGAAGGGCCCGCTGCGCTCGCGCCGCTCCCCGGCCGATCCGGCGCGGGCGCGCGCGGGCGGCTCGAGTCGCGACGCCTTCGGGGACGCCGGCCTCTCTCCGGGGCGGGTCGGGCGCGCAGCCGGCCTCGCCGCGGCTTCAGAGGCGCCGGGACGCCCGGCGGCGGCCTTCGTGCGCGACGCCGCCGGCGCGACCGGCCTCGAGCTCCGCGCCGCTCCTGGGCCTGTCGCCGGAGAGGGCTTGGGGCTTGCCGCCGGTCTCGTGGCGGGGGGCCGAGAGGACTTGGGGCTCGCCGCCGGTCTTGGGGCGGGGGGCCGAAAGGGCTTGGGGCTCGCCGCCGGTCTCGTGGCGGGGGGCCGAGAGGACTTCGACCCGGAACTCGAGGCCGACGCCGGCATCGGCTTCGACCCGGGCTTCGGCCTCGGCTCCGGCTTCGCTTCCGACCTCGGCCTCGCCTTCGGCGAGGGAGTCGGCCCGGACCTGCTTCCGCTGCCGGCCGCCCGAGCCGAATGCGGCGCCGCCTTCGACACCGATCTAGGGGCGGACTTCGCCGCCGAGGGCAGGCGCCCCTTCACGCCCCGGACGGGCGTGAACGCGGGCGGGCGCTCCTTCAGCTTCTGCGCGAGAAGCGCCCGGATCAGGCCGTCCCTCGACAGAAGGGTCCGCCGCGGAAGATCGAGCTTGCGCGCCAGGGCAAGCAGCTCCTGCTTGGTCTTCAACTCGAGCTCTTCGCGTCTCATGGCTGGTGGTCCTCCCGCGCCGCCGCCTTCCCTTCCCGCCCGCGCGTCCGCGGCGGCGCCGTTCGCGCCGCGCCCGCGCCGGAGCGGGTAGCGCTAGGCGGTCTCGCCGGCGGACGAGCCGCCCTCGTCGACTTCCAGGATACGGCGGATGTCCAGGTGGAGAGCCTCGGCCAACGATGCGAACGCCTGCCGGATCCGCCGTTCGTCCCCGGCCGGCTCCGGCTCGTACGCGGCTCCCAGCAACAAGGTCCGATGCTTCTTCAGAACCTGGTAGGCTAGGTCCTCCAAGGGGCGCCGGTCCAGCGGAAAATGCAGGGCGTAGGTGCTGCGCATCACCTCGACCGCCTGCTCCGCCCGGCTCGCTTCGGGCCGGCGCATGAGGCTGTCGAGCAAGCGCAGCAAGGCGGAGCCGAAGGCCTGCGTGAGCGGCTCGAGCGGCAGCTCCAGTCCGGCCTCGCGCGAGAAGCCCAGCAGCGATCCGATCTCGTCCAGCAGCGCGTCGATCTCGCCCCGGACCTCGCCCGAGCCCTGGACCTGCTGCAGCAGGGCCACCTCGAGCCGTTGCGCCATCTCCTCGAGGGTGCGCGCCAGCGCGTGCCGCGCCACCGCCTCGAGAACGGGAGGCACCGGCACGCCCGCCCGCCGGAAGGTCATCAACAGGCCGCGGCTCTCCTCGTGGATCGTCTGCAGCGCCCGGTTCTGGCGCTCGAGGATCGTCTCGTAGGCGGCGCGGATGATCCCGTCGCGCCCTTCGGCGACGAGGTCGGCGAGCGCCAGCCGCCGAACCCCCGGCAGCGCGGCGGCGGCATCCTCCTCGGGCGTCGGGATCTCCGCCGGCGACCCCAGGGCCTCGGCAGGCGGCGCGCACTCCGGGGCCGAGTCCGCGGCCCTCCCCCGCCGCGCCCCTCCGATCGCGGCGTGGTCCGCCGACAGCGGCACGATGAAGCAGCGGAAGTCGGCCAGCCTGCCGCCGTAGACGTGAGCGTCGAATCCCGCCAGCTCGCCCGTGTCCCGGTCGATCAGCACGAGGCGCGCATGGTCGGAGTGCGCCGCCTGGTGATTCGACGCCGGGCGCTCCACGCGGCGCCACGCCAGCGCGACGACCTCGTGGCGGAAGCGCCGCTTCTCCGGCTCGCGGCGCAGCACCGCCGACGCCAGGGCGACGTCGCCCGCCACTTGCGCCGCGGTCACGCGCTGCGCCTCCACGCAGCGGCGGTAGACATCCGCCCCCGTGCCCTGCTCGGGCACGTTGCTGCGCGCCTCGGCCAGGTACTCCAGCAGCGCCTCCTCGACATCCACGTTCGACCAGGGACTCGCCAGCTCGATCGCCCGCGCCGCGTAGGCCAGGTTCTGGACCGTCTCGATGCCGGAGACGTCGGCGAAGAACCAGCCGCAGCTCGTGTACATGTACATCGCGTAGCGCTGGCTCTCGAGCAGCGACCAGAGCCGGACGCGCTCGGCCTCATCCAGGGCGCGGCGCGCGTGGCGGGCGAGGAAGGCCTCGCGAGCTTCCGGGGAGGCGTCGAGCAGCACCTCGATGTAGTCGTCGCGTGTCGCCCAGGGATCCTGGACGAGCGGGCTGACCTGCTCGAGGAAGCACTCGACCAGCCGGTCCCTCGCCATGTCGAGGCCGCGGCGCAGCGGCGTGCGCCACTTCTGGTTCCAGCCCGGCTGCGCCCCCGTCGAGCAGCCGCAGTCGCGCTCCCAGCGGCCGACCCCATGGGCGCAGCTCCAGGCGGTGCCTTCGTCCTGCTCGCCGAAGTCGAGATCGACCTCCCAGGAAGGGGGGTGCAGGTCGAGGCAGCGCCCGTAGTTGGCGATGCGGAAGCCGCGGGCCGGAGCCTCGCGGCGCACCAGGTAGGAGAAGCACATGTCCCCGAAGGGCTCGTGGTGCCCGTAGACCTCGCCGTCGGTGGCGACGCTGACCAGAGGGGCCCCGCCCCCGACGCGGGCGATGCGCTCGGCGAACGCCGGCGCCGAGCGGAGCAGGTGCTGGAAGCTGACCTCCGCGGCCAGCGCTCCGTCGTAGAAGAAGATGTCGATGTACCGATCCGGGAGGCGGTGGCGGCGGCTGTCCTTGAGGAAGAAGCGATAGGGCCGGGTCGGCTCGATGCGGCCGCCGCGCGCGTCCGCCCAGGCGGCGCGGTCGAGCGGCCGGGCGCGCAGCGCCTGGTGCGGCGAGAGGATGATGTAGCGGACCCCGAACTCGATCAGCAGCCGGATCGTCTCGCGATTGACCGCCGTCTCGGCCAGCCAGAGGGACTCGCTGCGGCGCCCGAAGCGCAGTTCGAAGTCGCGCAGGCCCCAGGCGATCTGCGTGCGCTTGTCGCGGTAGTTGGCCAGCGGCAGGATCAGGTGGTTGTAGGCGTGGGCGATCGCGTTGCCGTGCCCCCCCTGGAGCCGGACGCTGAGGCGGTCCCCCTCAAGCACCTGACGGTAGACGTCGGGCGCCTGGCGCTCCAGCCAGGCGAGAAGCGTCGGCCCGAAGTCGAAGCTCATCCAGGCGTAGTTGTTGACGATGTCGGTGATCCGGTTGCCGCGCCCGAGAACCCGGCTGCGCCCGTTGGGCCGGTAGCACTGCTCGCAGATGCGCTCGTTCCAGTCGCGGGAGGGCGCGGCGCTCGGCTGGCGAGGGAGGACGCCCGTCCACGGGTTCTCGCGCGGCGGCTGGTAGAAGTGCCCGTGAACGACGACGTGCATCCCGGCGAAACCTCCCGATCGAGTGTCCCCGCTCCCGTCCCGGCGGCCAGATTGCTCCCCACTCTACCCCACTCGAGGGTCGCGTGCACGGCCGCCTCACGCCCCTCCCCCGCAAGCGGCCGCCGGACCGCGCAGACGCCACCAGCTTGCGCTGGAACCGACTCTCCGACAACAGGTTCCACCGTTGACCCGGAACATGGTATCATTAAGGACATCGAGGGGCGCCACTCCTCGAGACCGTGAGTCGCCTTCTCGTCCGAGACCCGCAGGGATGGAGAAGACCCATGCCCGGACAGCGAATCCATGGATCCACCCGCAAAGGCTGGACCGCGCTTCTGCTTCTGGCGGCCCTGCTGCTGCCCGGGCACGCCGGAGCGCGCTGGGTCGACCTCGGCGGCGGGGGGCTGGAGGTGCGCCTGCTCGACTCCGACGGCGCCCGCAGCGTGATCGAG
>VGIY01000038.1 GCA_016867695.1 Candidatus Eiseniibacteriota bacterium
CCCGCGACGGCCAGGAGACACAAGGACAGGCGCAAACACGCACGCATACCGACCCCCTTCCTCCTTCGCCGGACACCTGCTCGGGGCCAGGCCCCGTTCACTCAGCGCACGAAGGCCGCCGTCTGGTCGCTCGGCGCCGCTGCCGCCTGCGCGGATCGACAGCGCCGCCGCGTCTGGGGGGACAGGAAGAGCGTAGCAGGGGCGGGATGCGCGGATCAAGAACATCCCGCCGCCGGCGTGCCGTAGGGGCACTGAACGTAGGGGCACTGAACGTGGGGGCCCGAAGGGGAGCGGCCCTAAGGAACCGGCGGAACGCAGCCGATCTTCCCGGGGACGACCCGCCGGCGCCGCCGACTCGCCGCGAGCGGGCCGCGCAGGGGAGAAGCCGCCATGAGCCAGTCGCCGCGGCCGCCGGAAGAGGCGCCGATCCCGGCGTCGCTCGGGGAAGCGAGCGGAGCGGCGCTGCCGGCCGACGCCGATCTCGACCTCCTGCGCGAGTACATCGCCGAGTGCCGCGAGCACATCGAGGCGGCCGAGACGGGGCTGCTCGCCCTCGAGTCCCGCCCCGACGATCGCGAGGCTCTGGACACGGTCTTTCGCGCCTTTCACACGATCAAGGGCACCTCCGGCTTCCTGGGGCTCGACTGGATCCGCGATCTCGCCCATCTGGCCGAGAGCCTGCTGGCCCGCGCCCGCGAAGGCGAGATCCGCCTGTCGGGCGGCCACGCCGACCTCGCGCTCGAGGCCTGTGACGCCCTGCGCGTCATGGTGCGCGGCCTGGAGGGCCTGCGCGGCGGCGACGCCGCGCCCCGGCCGCCGCACTACGCGGCGCTCCTGGAGCGGCTGCGGCAGCCCGACGAGGGCGAGGCGCAGGAGGCGGGCGGCGAGGTCCCCCGCGTGGGCGACCTGCTCGTGGCCGCGGGCAAGATCACTCGCGCGCAGATCGAGGCGGCCGTCGCCGCCCAGGGCGGCACGCCGATCGGCACGGCGCTGGTCCGCGCCGGGGCGGCTTCGGCGGCCGACGTCGCTCGCGCGCTGCGCGAGCAGAAGCAGATCGAGCGCAGCCTGCGCGACGCGACCGTCCGGGTCAGCACCGAGCGGCTCGACCGGCTCGTCAACCTCGTCGGCGAGCTCGTCATCGCCCACTCGCTCGTCGCCGCCGACCCGATGCTGGCGGGCCGGCGCGGCGACCGGCTGGCGCGCCACGCCGCCCAGGCGGGCAAGCTGGTCCGCGAGCTGCAGGAGCTGACGATGGGCTTGCGCATGGTACCGCTGCGCGGCGCCTTCCAGCGGATGGTCCGCCTGACCCGCGACCTCGGCCGGCGCTGCCAGGCGCCCGTGCGCCTGCTCGTCGAGGGCGCCGACACCGAGATCGATCGCCAGATGGTCGAGGCGCTCCACGATCCGCTCGTGCACATGGTCCGCAACGCTGTCGACCATGGCATCGAAGGGCCTGCCGAGCGCCTCCGCGCCGGGAAGCCCTTGACGGGCACGCTGCGCCTGAGCGCCTACCACGCCGGCGACAACGTCGTCATCGAGCTCGAGGACGACGGCCGCGGGCTCGACGAAGCGAGGATCCGCGCCCGGGCGGTCGCCCGCGGGCTCGTCCCCGCCGCGGCCCCGCTCAGCCGCGAGGAAACGCTCGCTCTGATCTTCGAACCCGGCCTGACGACGGCCGATCGCGTGACCGACATCTCCGGCCGCGGCGTGGGCCTGGATGTCGTCCGCCGCGGCGTCGAAGCGCTGCGTGGTCGGATCGACATCGCCTCGACGCCCGGGCGCGGCACGCGCTTCACGCTCCGCCTGCCGCTGACGCTAGCTCTCGGTGACGCGATGGTCCTGCGCGTGGCGGGTGAGCGCTTCCTGCTGCCAATGGCGCACATCGAGCGCACCTTCCCGTATGGAGGCAACGAGCGGGTGTCCCTGTCGGGCCGCGGGGCGGCGGTCCGTCACCAGGACGCCTGGCTGCCGCTGCTGCGCCTGCACGAGCTGTTCAGGCTGCCTCCGCCCGACCCGGCGCGGGGGATCCTCGTCGCCGTGCGCGCCCATCAGCGGCGCGCGGCGCTGCTCGTCGACGACATCGACGGCCGGCAGCAGATCGTCATCCGCTCGCTCGGCCCAGGCCTGGGTTCGATCCCGGGCATCTGCGGCGCGGCGATCCTGGGCGACGGCCGCGTGGGGCTCGTCCTCGACGTGCACGGCCTGTTGACGTCGGCTTCGACCTCGGGGCAGCCGGCGGCGCCGGCGTGCGCGGGAGGGCGCTGATGCCGGCGACGGCCTGCGATCGGCTCACCCCGCGCGAGCTGCGCCGCCTCCGCGAGATCGTCCGGCGGCTGAGCGGCATCGATCTGCCGCCGCACAAGGAGCCGCTCGTCAGGGCGCGCCTGCGCAAACGGCTTCGGGAACTTGGGCTGAGCGACTTCGGCGGCTACCTGCGCCTGCTCTCCGGCAGCGGCGCCGGCGCGGAACGCCAGCTCCTGATCGAGGCCCTGGCGACGCGCCTGACCGGCTTCTACCGGGAGCCCGACCACTTCCGCTTCCTCAGCGAGGAGGCGGTCGCGGAGTGGTGCGCTCGCGGCGGGCCGACCCGCCTGCGGCTGTGGAGCGCGGGCTGCGCGACGGGCGAAGAGGCCTACTCGCTCGCCCTGGCGCTCCACACCGCCCTGCCGCGCCCGCAGCGCTGGGACCTGCGCATCCTCGCCACCGACCTGTCGACGCGCGCGCTCGTCGCCGGCCGCAGGGGCGTCTACGCCGCCGAGCAGCTCGCCGGCTTGCCCGACAGCCTGCGCGGCAGCTACTTCCGCCCTCTCGCCGGGGACCCTCCGGCCGCCTGGCGCGTGGCGCCGGAGCTGCGCCGGCTGGTCTCGTTCGCGCGCCTCAACCTGATCGAGCCCTGGCCGATGCGCGGGCCGTTCGAGGCCATCTTCTGCCGCAATGTGATGATCTACTTCGACCCGCCCACGCAACGCGGGCTGGTGCAGCGGTTCGGCGCGCTGCTGCGGCCGGGGGGGCTGCTCTTCCTGGGGCACTCGGAGAGCCTGACCGGGGGCCTCTCCGGCTTCCGCTTCGTCCGGCCGAGCGTCTACCGCCGCTCCTGAGCAGTCCGCTTCGCGAGCCGGTCCGGGACGCCGGCCGGCGCTAGGCGAGACCGCCGGATCCGCGAAACTGCTCCTCGCGATGCCTGAACAGCACGTTGAAGGTCGTCAGCGTGCCGTAGATCCGGGTGACGTATTGCTGCATCTCGACCTTGTCGGCGTCGTCGAGCCGCGGGTGGCAGTTGATCTTCTGCTCGAGCACGCGCAGTCGGTCGCGGATCATGACGATCTTGTGGAAGAAGTCCTCAACGGCGATCTCCTTCTCCTGCAGCCCCGGCTTGCTGGGGCGCAGGACCAGGGTCCCGCCCCGCCAGCGGTCCCCCAGCTCGGCGAGCGGCTCCTCGTCGCCGCGCGCGGCGCGGGCGACCAGGTCCCGGAATTCGCCCACGGTCAGCGAGAGGACGGGGGAATCCTGCGTGTATTCCGGCGTCGTCTGCATGCCAAGGCTCCTCCTGCCTACTTCTGCCGCGCGGCCCCGGGCGCCGCCGGCTGGTGCGGGATCAGACAAACGAAGCGCAGGACCCCCTCGCCGGGATTGCGGAACTGGTGGGGCGTGCCCGGCGGGATGAAGATCACCCCTCCCGGCGCGAGCGGGTGGATGCTGCGCCCCTCGGTCAGTTCCCCCTCGCCCTCGAGGATGAGGATCTCGTGCTCGTAGGGGTGCTGGTGGAGCGGGGTGTGGCCGCCCGGCTCGACGTCGAACACCCGCATGGCGAAGTGTGGCGCGCCGTCCTGGGCGGTGATCACGTTGCGGATGAGAACGCGCTCGGCCCCCTCCATGGCCACGGGCAGGGCATCGACTTCGGCGAAGTGCCTCAGGTACATGGCGCCCTCCTCCGGGGTCTCCCCCCGACAGGAATCCCCCCGCACGCGACGGCGCGGAGGGATTCATCGTTCCCGCGGTATCCTGCGCGCCGCCGCGCGCGCCTCAGCGGCCGATGGGAAATCTCAATCCCCCCTGGATGTAGAGGTAGTCGGCGCCGCCGTTGGTGTTGAAGCCGGCGCGGGCGACGGGCGTCATCCCCGAGCCGTCGCCGAACTCGGCCGCCACGCCGACGTCGAAGCCGATCTCCAGCCCCGTCTCGTCGAAGTCCCAGCCGTAGGCCGAGCAGCCGGTGCAGTCCCAGCTGACGCTCCAGTAGTGCAGGCCCAGGCCGCCGTAGGCGTAGGGCCGGAACCCCCCCCCATCGCGCGCGAAGTCGTAGCGCAGGTGGCCGAGGAAGGCGATGTTCGTCCAGGTCCAATCGTAGTTGTACGACGACCCCAGGTAACCGTAGTCCTGGCCCCAGCTCTTGGTCCAGAAATCGGCGTTCAGCTCGAGGCCCAGGTCGGGCGTCAGCCTGCCCAGATCGGCCGCGGCGCTGAAGATGAAGCTGCTGCCCCCGCCCCCCTCCAGGTCGGCCAGCCCGAGACGCACCTCCATGGCCTGCAGCCCGATTTCCGCGGCCTGTCCTGCGGAGCCGACGAAGAGGAGCGCGCATGCCGTCAGAATCGCAAACAGTGTCCTCATGGATCCCTCCTTGTGCTGGATGTCCACGGGCGATTCCACGGCCGGAGCCGGGGCGCCGCGAACGCCCGGTGCCTCCATTCCGGTTCCGGCACCAGACTAGACGATGGCGCCGCCCCTGTCACGCGAGGTTCGCCGGCCGCGTCTCAACGCCCAGGCCCTGCGGACGGGCCAGGCGCCGCCGCCTGGCGGCCGATGGGGATCAGCAGGAGCGGATGCAGGCCCTCCGCGTAGCCGAGCAGGCCAGCCACGGCCGCGTCGTCGAAGGCCCCCACGACCACTGCCCCGAGGCCCCGGGCGACAGCCGCCAGGAGCGCGTTCTGCGCGACGCAGCCCGCCTCGATCCAGACATAGCGATCGGCGCGCTCGCCGTACTTGATCCGCGTGCGCTGGGGCACGGCCCCGATGACGAGCGTGGCCGGGGCGGCGGACACCCAAGGCTGGCGGAGCGCCGCCGCGCCGAGCTGCGCCCTCTGGTCGCCCGCGCGGCGCCAGCGCAGGGCGTGCCCGCGGGGGTCGTACCGGGCGATGCCCCGTGCGGTGACGACGTCGATCTCGAGCGGGTAGAGCGCGCCGGCCGAGGGCGCGGCGCGGCGGGCGAAGCCCGCCTGCTCCGTGATCCCGCCCGCAGCCCAGAGGATCCAGCCGAGCGTCGCCGCATCGAGCGAGTCGGGCGCGAAGGCTCGCACCGAGCGGCGCGCGCGGAGCAGGGCATCGAGCGCGGCGCCCGCGGGCTCAACGGCCCCCTCGGGGCTTCGGTCGAGGGGCGGCAGCGGCTCCACGACCTCCACGAGCTCCGCGGATCCCCCCGCCGTCGCCGCGCCCGCCGCGAGCACGGCTACCAGCGCCCCGAGAGCGAGCGCGGCGATCATGCCGACTCCGTGCGCTTGAGCATGTCCTCGGACTCCTCGCGCCCGGTGCCCAGGGCCGGGACGACCGTCGCGCCCCCGATCGCAGTGCCGGCGGCGAAGGCTCCAGCTCCTCGCCGGCCCCATGGGCAGGGAGACGCGCGCCGCAACCGCCGCCGTGGGGCCGGCGCCGAGCGCCGCCGCCGATCGGCGGGCCGCCGGCAAGCATATCATAGACTGCAGCTCGACTCCGGGACCCGGGAGCAGCCCGCAACCTACCGGTTGCGGAGAGGGCTCGGGCTGGGGTAGCCTAGCCGATTCATGCGTCGGTGGCGGCCCCCGCGTCCTCGGGGGCGCCGGGGAGCGGAGTCGCGCGATGAACGATTGGAAGATCCGACTGGAGAAGACCCTCGAGCCGGGGGAAGCCTCGGCGTCCACCCTGGATGCCGAGGCTCGCACCCGGCTCCAGGCCCTCCTGCACGAGGCCTCCGGCTCCAACGAGACGGAGGCCTTGCTGCAAGAGCTGGAGACGCGATTCCCGGCCCGGGTCTCGCAGAGCCTCGTCCTCGACCGCGCCTATCTGCGCGGGCGGGCGCAGCTCGACCTGGGCCGCGCGGAGGCGGCGCTGGAGACGCTGCTGCCCTTGTGCGCCAAGCTCGAGCAGCAGGCGGCCTGGGCGGACATGGGCGCGGTCGCCGACGAGATCCTGCAGGAGATCCCCCACGTCGACGCGGCGCGCTATGTGGCCAAGGCCGTCGAGGAGGGGGGGGCGGACGCGGCTCCGGAGGGCGCCTTGGATCGCGCCCTGGAGCACTTCCCCGACGAGCACCGCCTCTGCTGGCTTGTGGCCGAACAGCACGAGCGGCTGGGCAGGGCCGATCAGGCCCTCGGCCTCTACACCGGATGCCTGCCGGCGTTGATCGACGCCCGGGAGACACGGAAGGCGGAGGAGGTCTTCCTGCGGCTCGACGAGGCGCACGACGCCGACACCGTGCTGCTGCTGCTCCGCTCCTGCGCCCGGCTCGCCGGTCTTAAGGAGTGGGCCCTGGCCGAGACCTATCTGGAGCCCCTGCTGCCGAAGCTGAAGGCCGCGGGGCTGGCGCGAGAGGCCTGGGACCAGCTTCTCAAGCTCCTGCCCAAGTCCCCGCCCGATTCGAATCTGCGCCGCTTCCTGCGCGAGCTCGCCCCGCAGGCCTTCGCCGACGTGGACGGCATCCTCGATCTGCTCGCCCGCAGCGGCATCCTCGACCCGCAGGTCAAGATCGAGGCGGCGATGCGCAAGCTGACCGAGCTGCTCGAGTTCGCGCCCGGCCGCCGGGTCCTCCACCACAGTTGGGGAGCGGGCCGGATCCGCGTTCACGAGGGGGAAGCGCTGATCATCGACTTCCCCGGCAGGCCCGGGCACCGCATGTCCGTCGCCCTCGCCCGTAACGCCCTCCAGGTCATCCCGGCCGACGACCTGCGCGTGCTCTGGTCCGAGGACGCCGATCGCGTGCGCGCCATGGCGGTCGAGAAGCCGGCCGAGCTCGCCTACCTCGCGGTGCGCGAGCTGGGCGGCAAGGCTTCCGCCTCGGCGCTGCGCCGCCGGCTGACCGTGGAGATCCTGCCGGTGTCGCGCTGGAGCGCCTGGTGGAAGGAGGCTCGCGCGGCGATGGAGGCGGACGAGCGCTTCGACCTCTCCGAGAGCTTCCGCCAGACCTACGCCATCCGCACCCCGGGCGCCGGCGACGACGACCAGATCCTGCCCCGGCTCGACCTGCGCCGGGGTATCCGCGCCAACCTGAACCTCCTGCGCCGCTTCCTCGAGCAGCATCCGCAGCAGAAGGACCTTGCCGTGCGCATGTACACGCCGCTGCTCACGCGCTGGCTGCGGGAGGAGCGGACGAACCCGGAAGCCGCGATGGCGATCTGCCTGCTGCTCAGCCGCTGGAATCGGCTCGCCCCGGAGGATCTGCACGCCGGCCTGCGCGCCCTGCTCGAGAGCGGCGTCGAGGCGGTCTCGTTCGCCGACGAGTCGGACCAGCACTACATCATCGAGCAGGCGTTCGAGCTGCCCGACCTGACCCGCGCGGCGATCGCCTTCGCGCTGGGCTCGCGCTACGACTCCATCCGCAAGCTCGCCCTGTCCAGAGTGGCCGAGGATCCGGCGAGCGAGGCGCTGCTCCTCGGGATCCTCGCCCACCCGGAGGAGCGCGCCCAGTCGGCCCTGACGGTGATCTCCATGATCATCGACGAGGGGCCGAAGCCCGCCTTCCTGCCCGCGCCCTGGACAGCCGCGCTCGCCCTCTGCCGCCTGGTCGAGCGCGCGAACCGCGATGCCCTGCGCGGTCAGGCCATGCGCTGGTTCCACCCCCACGGCCCGCTCGCCGCCGCGTTGCGCAGCGAGCCGCCGAGCGACGAGATCGTCTCCGCTCTCGAGGACATCCTCGGCCGCTGGCGCGCTTCGGAGCGATTCCTCTTCCCGATCCTGGCCTTCCTCGAGGCGCTCGGTCTCGGCGCCGTGGCCGCCGGCGTCCGCGCCCTGCGCTCCGAGGCGACGAACGCCTTCCTGCGCACGCCCGGATCCGACGCCGGCCGCTACGACGGCGCCTACTTCACTCGACAGACCTACGCCCGCCTCGAGGAGGAACGCGACCATCTGGCCCGCGAGCTGAAGACGACCGTCGCCCAGGCGATCGCCCGCGCCCGGGAGATGGGCGACCTCTCCGAGAACGCCGAGTACGACGCGGCCAAGGACAAGCAGGCCAAGTTCATCGGACGCATCGGGCAGATCAACGGCCAGCTCCGGCGGGCGAGACTGATCGGCAGCGTTGCGGTTCCCGCGGGAGAAGTCGGACCGGGCAGCTACGTCGTCGTGCGGCGGCTGGACGGCCCCGGCGCCGACACGCGCGCCTTCTGGCTGCTCGGCGAGGGAGACTCCCGCTTCGGCCCGGAGGTGGTCTCCTGCAGCGCGCCGATCGGGCGCGCGCTGCTCGGGCGCAGCGTCGGCGACGAGGTGCGACTCGATCTCGCCGACGGCCCGCTGCGGGTGCAGGTCCTCTCGAGCGAGGTGCGCATCCCGCGAGACGAGCCGGCGCCGAGCACTGCACCGGGCGCTGTGCCGGGCCCGGCGCCGAGCACTGCACCGGGCACCGCGCCGGGCCCGGCGACAAGTCCGGCGCCGCACGGCGGGCGGTGAGGCCCCGAGGCGCGACGGGATCGACGGAAGGCCGATGACGGGCGGGGCGCTCTTCGACTTCGACGGCACGCTGGTCGACACCTTCGACGACATCGTCGAGGCCGTGCAGCGCATGCGCGCCGCCTTCGGCGCCGCTCCCCTATCAGCTCCCGAGGTCCGCGGCCACATCGGCTGGGGCACACCGAACCTGATCGGACAGTGCCATCCCGAGCTGGATGCGCTGCGCGGGCAGGGCCTGCCGGCGGACGGATCCCCGCTGCCGATCGACGAGGGCCTCCTCCAGCGGAGCCTGGCGCTCTTCCGCCAGGCCTACGACCGCGTCCTGCTGCGCAGCGCGCGTCCCTATCCGGGGATGGCGCGGCTGTGCGCCCGTCTGGCCGGCGACGGGCTGGCGCTGGCCGTCGTCAGCAACAAACCGGAGATCTTCACACGCCGGATCCTCGCCGCCCTGGGGCTCGCCGACCCCTTCCGGGCGGTCGTCGGCGGCGACACGCTGGCGGTGCGCAAACCCGATCCGGCCCCGCTCGCCCACGCCGCCCGGACGATCGGGCTGCCACTCGCGCGTTGTGTCATGGTCGGAGACGGCCCGCTCGACATCCAGGCCGCGCGCGCGGCCGGCGTGCCCTGCTGCGCCGTGAGTTGGGGGATCCAGACGCCGGAGGAGTTGGCGCGCCAGCAGCCCGCGGCGATCGTCTGCTCGGACCTAGAGCTGGAGCGATGGATCCGCCGCACGCTGCGCGCGCCCGCCCGCTCCGCCGCGCGACCTCTCTAGCGAGGCAGCCGGCTGAGCACTTCCTCATCCTCGGGGAAACGGCCCGTCTGCTTCTTCGAGTAGATCAGCGTCCCGTCGCAGGTCACCTCGAACACGCCGCCATGGCTCTCGATCAGCTCGGCGTCGTGCCCCGTGGCTTCCTTGACTCGAGCCGCCAGACCGGCGGCTCGCGGCAGGTAGTTTCACTCTCCGCAGTACTCGATCCTGACTTTCATCGATCCTTTCCTTTCCCTTTCCCTTTCCTTTCCCTTTCCTCTCCTCTTGCATGCCAGGTCGCGGGCGGCGCCGCCGGCCGGGCCGGCGGTCGACGCCGCCTCCGCCGAGCCCCGGCGTCGGCGACGGTCACCGGGACTCTACCACGCGGAGGCCCGGGAGGGGCGCACGGCTCGATCGGGCGGTCGGCACGCGCGCGCGGCATGTCACGCCGTTGCGGCCCGACCCGTGACTGCCGTCCCAGTATGCTCCGGGCGGCCGCCGAGGACCCCGCCACCGGCGCGAGGATGCCGCCTGGGCTGGCCCGTGCGGACACGCCGCTTCCGCCGCAGCGCAGATGCGTCTAGCATGCCCCTCGGGCCGGCCCGGCGCCTCTCTTCCGGGTCGCGGGAACGGCAGGGTTCTGCGGACTCGAGGAGGGCAATGATGTTCTCGCGAGCGCTGATCCTGGGGGCGACGGGCATGATCGGCTGCCACGCCGTCCACGCCTGCCTGCGGCGGGGGCTCGGCGTACGCGCGCTCGCGCGTCCGGGCAGCAACACGAGCATCCTCGAGGGTCTCGACGTCGAGGTCGCGCGCGGCGACCTGGGCGACCTGCCCTCGCTCGGCGCCGCCTTCGCCGGCTGCGACCTCGTCGTCCACGCCGCCGCCCCCTATCCGCGCCGGCACTACGGCAAGGCGGCGCTCCTGCGCGCCGCCGACGCGGGCATGAGCCACTGGCTCGCCGCGGCGAAGGCCTCCGACCGCCTCCGGCGCCTGGTCTATGTCAGCAGCGCGACGACGATCGGCCGCCCCGAGCCGGTCGCCGCTCCACGCCCCGCCCGGGAGTCCGACACGACGCCGATCGACGACTCCACACCCTACTTCTCGCTGAAAGCGATGCTCGAGTCGCGGGCGCGCGCGGCGGCCGAGGCGGGCCTGCCGCTGGTCATCGTCAACCCGACCTTCTGCGTCGACGAGTACGACGACCACCGCACGACGGCGCAGCTTCTCCTGCCGCTGGCGCGGGGCATGCTCCCCGCCTACATCCCCGGGCTCCTCAACGCCGTTCCGACCCGCGACGTGGGCGAGGGAATCCTGCTCGCCGCCGAGCGAGGCCGAAGCGGCGAGCGCTACATCCTGGGCGGAGAGAACACGACGAGCGGGGAGTTCCTCGACCGCTGCGCGCGCGTCTCCGGAGCGAAGCCGCCGCGCGTCGCGCTGCCCGTCGGCCCGGCCGAGGCGATCAGCCGGGCGACGGAGCTGCTCGCTCTGCTCACCGGTACGCGACCGCTCTTCCCGCTGACCGGCGTGCGCATGATCAAGCACGGCCAGCACTACGACACGACGAAGGCCGCGAGCGAGCTTGGCTACTCGCCCACGGCCCTCGATGAGGCCATCCGCCGTGCCTACGCCTGGTACCGCCGGCGCGGCTTCCTTCCGCCTAGCGAACGATCGTGACCTTGTCGGACAGGCGCAGCCCGTCCGCCTCAAGCCGGTAGAAGTAGACCCCGTCGGGCAGTGGACGGCCCTCGGCATCCCGCCCGTCCCAGGTGCGCGTGTGCAGCCCGGCGCCCAGGGCGCCGTTGTGCAGGCTGCGGACGAGGCGGCCGTTCATGTCGTAGATGCCCAGGCTCGCCTCGCCCCCTTGCGGCAGGCGGAAGGCGAGCATCGTCCCGCCGGCGCTGGGATTGGGCTGCGCCGGCAGGAGCGCCAGAACCTCGGGCCTGTCGCGGCCGCCGACGGCGGACGCGTCGCCGACGACGAGTTCGACCTCGACGGTCACCGGTGGCAGATCGGGCGCGGAGACGACGATCCGGGCGCGGTGCGTGCCCAGCCCGACCATGCGCGAGTCGAAGGTGGCGACGATCTCCCTGGCCTCGCCCGCGGGCACGCTGCCCCGGTTGGGCGACACCGTCAGCCAGGGCTGCCCGGCGCCCATGCCCGTCACCGCGATCGTGTAGGCGAGGAGCGATCCCTCGTCGCCGACATTGGCGACCTGGATCGTCTCGGTGTGGATCTCGTCGATGCCCATCTCGACCAGGAGCGAGTCGGGCGAGACGGAAAGCGCCGGCCGCGGGCCGGTGAAGACCGGGATCCCGGCAACATAGGGGGACATGTTGAAGTCGGTCACGGTCAGCGTCACTTCGCCTTCCGGCAGCGCGCCCGAAATGGCGATGTCGGCGACGCCGGCGGCATTGGCGAAGGCCGAGCCGAGGTACTCGCCGCCGGCGCTCAGGCCGCACAGGGCCCCCGCCCGGCCGGGCACGGTCACCACGAAGCTGGTCGCCGCGCCGTCGATCGTGGCGTCGTGCTCGACGACGAGCGTCCCCGGCGTGTCCGTGCGCACGCGCAGCGACGGGTCGCCGAAGATGTGCCAGTTCTTGAATTCCGAGACCCCCGCGGATCCATACTCGTCCATCATCAGGCTCGAGCCGCAGTAGCAGAGCGCGCCGAAAGTGCGCTTGCGGCCGAGCACGAGCAGGTCGACCGACTCGTCCTGAGCCGCCATGGGCGGGGCCCAGCTCATGTTCACCGTCGACGCGTACATGGCCACCGCGCCCGTCGGCGCGCCGCTCTGACTGGCCCGCAGCCAGGCCTCGGCGAAGCAGGTGCCGCTCTGGAAGGCGCCGTTGACGCAGGCGACCGAGATGATGAAGGGCAGCTTGTTGTAGTTCGTCAGCGCATTGACGTGCGAGTTGCTGAAGCCGGTCGTCGACCAGGAGGTCGTCGAGCCGTGGCCGCAGTAGTTGATGATGCTGCGTCCCTGGTTGACCGCCGTCGCGACCATCGTCGAGTTGGCGCCCGGATCGTAGATCTGATCCACATACGTGTAGGTGAAGTTGAGCAGGTCCGCGCGGATGTTGTCGATGTGCTGGCGATCGGACTCGCCGTCGTCACCGATTCCGGCTCCCTCGGAGGAGCCGATGCCGGTGCCCATGTGGTACCAGCCGGCGCCAGTCTGAGGCGTCTGCTCGTACTCGACGAACTTCTGCACCTGCAGAGCGACCTGTCCCAGGTTCTCGGCCGAGAGCCGGCCGACGAATAGGTCCGGGTAGCTGTCGCTGCCGGCCACCAGCGAGTAGACCGGGTCGGCCGGCGCGCCGCTGCTCAACGGAGCGGGCATGTAGGCGTAGTCCCCGACCAGCAGCACGAAGGCCAGGTCGTGGGCGGCGTAGTAGGCGGAGATGTAGGCGGCGATCTGCGCCGCGGTCGACCCCACCTCGGACTTAGCCAGCAGCGTCGTCGGAATGCCCATCTGGTTCTTCCAGTCGACGAAGGGCTGCAGGCCGGACACGAAGTCGTCGTGAGCGATGACGAGCATCTCGCCGACCTCGCCCGGATCCGGGTAGCGCGTGCCCTCGAGGACGAAGTTGGCGAAGTGCCCCTCGTAGATCTGGCGGAACTCGCGGCTGAGCCCCCGCGGAGCGCGCGCGTCGGTCAGGACGTTGATGCGGCCCGGCCCGACCGGGACGACGTCGATGACCGCGCGCGTGCAGGCCTGCAGCGTGCGCGCGGCGGCATCGTAGCGGAAGGGCTGGAACTCGACCACCAGCCCGCGCAGGTCGCGCATGATGTAGGGGTCGCTCTGCCCGATCGCCTCGGCCGGGTACCAGCCGCCGGCGTAGGCGGCACCGAAGGTGTAGGGCACGGTGGCCGGATCGATGTCGCGGGTGAGGTTGCCCTTGGAGGGCACGACATCGACGCCCGGGAAGTCTCGGTACTCGATCGAGACCAGGCGGGCTTCCATCTCGGCGTCGTCGGGGATGATGACGCTGCGCGCGATCCTGGGCAGATCGGGCGCGCCCTGCTCGAGGGAGCGCGCCTCGCGGCCGAGCGTGACCAGTTGATGGGTCCGGCCGCCGATCGCGACCGGCGTCATCTCGAAGCCGTGCAGCGTGTACTCCAGCCGCACGCCGCCGCCGGCCAGTCGGGACACGGCCACCTCGATCTGATCCCGCGGGCCCAGCGGACCCGGAGCGCTTCCCAGGGCAACGAACTCCGCGGCCTGGACCAGGCCGGCCGTGACGATCAGGAGGGACAGAACCAGCCAAGAGACTCGACGCATGGTGTTCTCCCTGATTCCCAGTGGACAACCGCACCGGCCGCTCCGTGCGTCGGCCGGCCTCGTGCCTCCGTGCCCGGCGGGCCCCTGCCCGCCGTGTCTGCGACTACCGCCAAGTGTAGCAGAAGAGGGCTCCGAGACCACCCGTTTTCTGGCGACTCGGGAGCCCGCAACTCGTTAGCTGGCAGGGAGATTTCGTGCCAGCGCGTTGCATTGTGCGGGTGGCGCGGATCAGCCGGCGGGCTGTCCCGGCA
>VGIY01000039.1 GCA_016867695.1 Candidatus Eiseniibacteriota bacterium
AGACCGGACCCCGGGCGCCTCGGGATCCCCCGGCGCCAGCCCGCCCCCCTGCGCCGGGCCGGCGAGCGATCCGAGACCGAACGCGCCGACGAGGATCGCCTGCAGGAGCGGACCGGTCCGCCGGCGCGGCCCGGTCCGGACCGCCTCGCTCCGTCGCGACGGCATTCCCTTCGCGCTCAGCCCGTCTCGTTCCCGACCCCGCTCCATGCCGCCTCCATCCTGAGGCCCCGGATCGGCCGCCTCGGCGCGGAAATCGCCGGCGACTCCCGCCGGCTATGCCGGCGACGGGAGGCGCAGTTCGGCGGCGGCGCCCGCCTGCGGCGCGGCGCCCTCCGCCAGCGCCGCCTTCCGGCTCCGCGACCGACCCGACGCAGGCTAGCCTTCCCGGCGAACCGGGGCAATCGCCTGGATCGGGGCGGGGTTCCGGGGACGATCCCCAGCCCTCGCCTGCCGGCCGAGGCCACTTCACGCCTTGCGCGCGGCGTCGATACCGGGTAGACGCGGGACCATGAACGGCGCCCGCGCATCCTCGCCCACGCTCGCCCGGCACATCGGGCTCCTCTTCCTGATCGCCTACGGGGTCGGCGACATCGTCGGCTCGGGGATCTACGGCACGATCGGCGTCGCCGCCGGCATGATGGGCAACGCCGTCTGGCTCGCTTTCGCCGCCGCCATGGTGGCGGCCATGCTGACGGGGCTCACCTACGCCTCGATCTCCTCCCGGTACCCCCGGGCGGCCGGCGCGGCCTACGTCGTCCAGCGCGCCTTCCGCGCGCCGCTGCTCTCCTACCTCGTCGGCCTGGCGGTGATGGCCTCGGGGCTGACCTCGATCGCCACGGCGGGCAACGTCTTCGCCCGCAACCTGGCGGTGCTCCTCGGCGGCGCCCCGCCCTGGCTGCTGATCGTCGCCTTTCTCGGCGCGCTGACGGCGATCAATCTGTGGGGCATCCGCGAATCGATGTGGGCCAACCTGCTCTGCACGGTCATCGAGGTCGGCGGCCTGATCTTCATCATCGCCGTGGGCATGCGCTACTGGGGCGGCGTGGACTACCTGGCCACGCCGCAGGGCGTCCCGGGGCACTCCGGCCTCGGCCTGTCGATGCTCCTCACCGGGGCGGTGCTGACCTTCTACTCCTTCGTCGGCTTCGAGGACATGATCAACGTGGCCGAGGAGGTCAAGCATCCCGAGCGGACGCTGCCCTGGGGGCTCGTCGTCTCCGTCGCCATCGCCGCGGTGCTCTACATCGCCGTCAGCATCACCGCCGTCTCGGTCGTGCCCGCGGTCGAGCTGGCGGACATCTCCCGCGGCGCCCCGCTCGTCCAGATCACCGGACGCGCCGCCCCCTGGCTGAGTCCCTGGGTCTTCAGCGCGATCACCCTCTTCGCCGTCGCCAACACGGCGCTGATCAACTACATCATGGGCTCGCGCCTCGCCTACGGCATGGCCCGCCAGGGGCTCCTGCCGCGCTACCTGGGCGCCGTGCATGCGCGCCGCCGCACGCCCCACTACGCGATCCTGACCCTCTTCGCCGTGGCCCTGGCGCTGGCGCTGACCGGTAACATCCCCACGCTGGCCCGGGCGACGGCCCTGCTGCTGCTCTCCGTCTTCGCCGTCATCAACCTGTCGCTGCTCGTCCTCAAGGCGCGCCGGGGCGAGGCGCGGGGGCACTTCGAGGTTCCGGCGTGGGTGCCGGCGGGTGGCATCGCCACCTGCCTGATCATGATCGCGCACGCCAAGCGGGGCGAACTGGCCGTCGTCGGGGCGCTGCTGGCCGTCATCCTCGGGCTCTACGCCCTGATGCGCCCGAAGGGGCTGCCCGAGTCCGGCGCCCAGCGCTAGAACGCATCCGCCATCCAGGGCGCCGGTCCGGCGAAGATCCGGCGCAGCGCCGCGATCGCCGCGGGGGCGGCCTCCAGGTACTCGGTCGCCGCGAGCTGATCGGCGGAGAGGTGGCCGCTGTAGAGGGCGGCCAGCCCGCGAACGTCGATCGTCGCGCCCGCGGGCGAGCCGGCGCGAACGCGCGCACTCGCCTCGGTGCCGCGGCGAGCCCCGGTCGTCGTGCGCGCGCCCGCGCCGGACCTGACCCCGGCCCGACCGCCGGAGACCGCGAGCGTGAACGGACCGCGGTTGCCGGGGAACAGGTCGTCCTCGACGCGCAGGCGGATCTCCTCCTCCACGCCTTCGGGATAGCCGCGGGCCTCCAGCGCCCGCGGGACGTCGACCAGGCGCATCATCCAGGGCCCGGCCAGACGCACGCGGTAGGAGTGCTCCGGCAGGAGCAGCAGGGCGGGGTCGGCCGGCGCCCCGAACCAGACGACCGACTCGATCGTCGAGCGATGATCGGCCAGGAAGGTCAGCAGCCGCCGTCCGGCGCGCGGCGTGACGGCGACGAAGTCGGTCAGGCGCAGCGTGCGATCCTCCCGCTTCGCCGGGTAGCGCAGGTAGCCCTCGACGCGACTTCCGTTCCAGACCGCATAGGTGCGCGGAGGGGGATGCTGCGGGTTGACGCCCGCCGTCAGCGCGCGTATCCATCCCGGCGCCTGCTGGTCGAGAGGGCCGTTCTCCATCGCCACTCTCCGCCGGTAGGCCTCGTCCAGCGCCGGCCCGTCGCCGGGTCCCGCTTCCCGCAGGGCGAGCCCGCGATCCCGCAGGCCGATCGCGTTCGGCGGCAGGGTGATCTCGTAGCGGCCCCCGGCGGCCTCGTAGCCGAGCCGGCGATAGAGGGGAACGGTGGCCGCGTAGAGCGTCGAGAGGGCCATTCCGCCGGCGCGCATCTCCCTCAGCGCCCGAACCATGAGCTTCGACGCGATCCCCGCGGCGCGATGCTGCGGCGCCACGCAGACCAGCGCGACGCCGGTCATCGGCACCCGGCGGCCGCCGAACCACTGCCCCGCCGGGTGCAGGACGAGCCCCCCGGCCACCTCGCCGCGGAGGCGACGGACGCGGGCGACCTCGGGGCCCAGCCCGGTCAGCCACTCCCGGACCCGTTCGGGCGGGGCGCCGAAGGCGAGCGTGCCGATGTCGGCCAGCGCGTGCAGCTCCTTCTCGCCGGCGGGGCGGTCCAGGGGGCGCGCGCGCCCGCGACCGCTCCCCGGCGTCCGGGTGGCGGTGCCCGCCCCCTTCCTCTTCCGCCGCTTCTCCCTCCCGGCCACAGCGTTCTCCTTCCGTCTACGCCCGCACCCCGCCGGCGGGCGTTCCCGCGCGGACGGTCAGCCTACGCCCGGCTCAGGGGGCTGGCAACCGCGTCCCGGCACCCGTGGCGATGCCCCGAACCCCGAGCGAGCCGTCAAGATCGATCCGCCGCGCCCCGATAACTCCCTGAGGAGTCAGCGTTCCGACCGCGCGGCGCCGGATGGGTCCCGGCTCTCCCTCGCCGCGCTCGGGGGCTCGCACCGCGGGAGGGTCAGGGCTTGATCCGGCACATCGGTCTACTGATCGTCTTCGGCTGCGTCCTCGGCGGGTTCCTGATCGCGGGAGGCAAGATCCCGACGCTGATCCAGCCCGCCGAGTTCATCGTCATCGCCGGGGCGGCGGCCGGATCCCTGATCGTTTCGCTCACCCCGACGATGCTGCGCAAGCTGCTCCGGCGCATCCTGGGGGTCTTCGGCCGCACGCCCTACACGGTCCATGCGGCCGGCGAACTGCTGCGCCTGCTCTACCAGCTCACCGTGGTCGCCCGCCGCGAGGGCGTGCTCGCCCTCGAGCGGCACGTGCGCGAGCCGCACTCGAGCCCGCTCTTCTCCGGCTATCCGGTCATCACCGGCAACCCGCGCCTGATGCGCTTCATCATCGAGGCGCTGATGCTGCAGGTCGACGGCGCCGTCGACCCGGACGACCTGCGCGAGATCCTGGACACGGAGCTCGACACGCACCATGGCGAGGAATCGGTGCCGGGCAACGTCCTGCAGAAGATGGGCGACGCGCTTCCCGGTCTGGGCATCGTCGCCGCGGTGCTCGGGATCATCATCACGATGGGCCACATGGACGGCGGACCCGAGGTCGTCGGGCACCATGTCGCCGCCGCGCTGGTCGGGACCTTCCTCGGCGTGCTGCTCGCCTACGGCCTCGTGCAGCCGCTGGTCACGGCCATGGAGGGCAACCTGCGGGACGAGGAGAACTTCCTCGAGGCGGTCAAGTCGGGGATGATCGCCTTCGCCCACGGCAAGGCGCCCGTCGTCGTCACCGAGGTCGCCCGGCGCACCTTCTTCGAGTACAACCGCCCCGATCGGGAGGCGACGGAAGAGGCCTGCAAGGCGTTGAGGGCCGCCTGATGTCCCGCCGCCGGAGGGATCACGGCCACCACGGCGGAGCCTGGAAGGTCGCCTACGCCGACTTCGTCACGGCGATGATGGCGCTCTTCATCGTCCTCTGGATCCTGGGCACGAAGGAGGAGACGAAGGCGGCGGTGGCCAGCTACTTCCGCCACCCCAGCGTGTTCAAGTCGGGCGGTTCCGGGTTCCTCACCGGGGAAGGCATGCGCGAGTACCAGCAGGCGGTCGCCCGCATCCGCGCCGAGTCCGGCGAGGCCGAGAGCGGGATCCTGCCCCCGCCGGGGAGGACGCCGCCCCGGGAGGATCCGATCGCGCCCGAGGAGATGGCCGAGCGCGGGGTCCTCGTCCGCTCGGCCCACGAGCTCGAGCGGGCCGTGCAGGGCAGCTCGCAGTTGCGCCCGCTGTCCGACCAGGTGTCGGTCGACTTCGCCTCCCATGGCATGCGCGTCCAGCTCCAGGATCTCGAAGCTCTCCCCCTCTTCGAGCTCGACTCGCCGGAGCCTACGGGCGTCGCCCGCGAGCTTCTCACCGCCGTCGCGCGCGTGCTGGCGCCGCTGCCGAATCCGATCCTGGTGGAGGGCCACACGGACAGCCGTCCCTACGGCGGGCAGCGCGGCTACTCGAACTGGGAGCTCTCCGGCGATCGGGCCAACGCCGCCCGGCGCGTGCTCGAGGAAAGCGGCATCGACCCGCGGCGCATCGCCAGCGTGATCGGCTATGCCGACCGTCACCCGCTCGTGCCCGACGATCCCCACAGCCAGAGCAACCGCCGCATCTCGATCATCGTCGGCTACGAGGGCGCCGCCCGGCCCGAGTGACCGCCCCGGCCCTCCCGTCCGCCGCCTCCCCCTCCGCGCGCCGCCGATGCCGCCGCGCCGGCGGCCGCGCCGGCCGACGACCCGACTTGGCCCGCCGCCCGCCGTCGTCGTATCATGCCTGCCGGCTCGGCGCCGCCTGCCGGCTCTTCGCGTCGGGACCGGCGGTAGGGGGCCACGGGCGCGCGCAGGCTCCCGGAGGGCGCCACACCCGGAGGGAGGGGCGCCGGTGACGACATCGACAGCGACCGGCCATCGGCTCGGGAGACCGGGAGCGGATCTCCCCGACCCGGCCGCCATTTGGGTCCGCGGCCTGGCCAAGCGCTTCGGCGATGTCCGCGCGGTCGACGGCGTGGACATCGATGTGCTCTCCGGCGAGCTGTTCGGCCTGCTCGGCCCCAACGGCGCCGGCAAGACCACGATCCTCCACCTGCTCACCGGCCTGGCCCGGCCGGACGGGGGGACGATCCTCATCGGCGGCATCGACTGCTCCGCCAGACCCGGGGCGGCCCGGCGCCTGCTCGGCGTCGTGCCCGACGAGAGCAACCTGTACCCGGAGCTGACCGGCTTCCAGAACCTCTCCTTCAGCGCCTCCCTCTACGGCATGCGCCGGAAGCGGCGGGAGGTCCGGGCCCGGGAGCTGCTCGAGACCTTCGGTCTCGCCGGTGCGGGCGACCGCAAGTTCGGCGGCTATTCCAAGGGGATGAAGCGCAGACTGACGATTGCCGCCGGAATGATCCACGAGCCGCGGATCCTCTTCCTCGACGAGCCGACGACGGGGATCGACGTGGCCAGCGCCCGGCAGATCCGCAGGCTCATCACCGACCTGCGGGACGCGGGCACGACGATCGTCCTCACCACGCACTACATCGAGGAGGCCCAGCGCCTGTGCGACCGGGTCGCCTTCATCGTCGCCGGCCGGATCGTGAGGACCGACGGCGTCGCCCGCCTCCTGCACCAGGCGGGCGGGGTTCACGCGATGGAAGTGGCTCTCTCCGGCGGCGCGGCCCGGTTGGGGCCCGCCCTGGTCGAGGCGTTCCCGGAGCTCCGCGCCCGCGCGCTGGCGGACGGCCTGCTCCGCGTGGAGGCGTCCTCTCCCCCGCGCGTCGGCCCCCTTGTGCGCTTCCTGGAGGATCGCGGCGCGCAGGTGACCGAGGCACGCCGCGTGCAGCCGTCGCTCGAGGAAGTCTTCGTCGAGGTGACCGGCATCGAGTCGGAGGCCTTGAGGCAGGAGAAGGAGAAGGCGGGAGGCGGCGCGTGAAAGTCTGGATCGCGGCCTGGAGCATCCTGGCCAAGGACGCGCGCACCTATTACCTCAAGCCGCCCAACGTTAGCTGGGGGCTGATCTTCCCGCTCGCCTGGACGGGCATGCTCTTCCTCCGCTCCGCGGCGGGTGTGGAGAGCGTGGCGGAGCTGCTGCCGGGCGTGATGGCCGTCGCCGTGCTGTTCGGCACGACGAGCCTGCTGGCGGTCGTCGTCGCCTTCGAAAGGAGGGGGCGCTCCTTCGAGCGGCTGCTGGTCGCCCCCATCCCCCTGGTGGTCCTCCTGCTGGCCAAGACGGGCGGGGCGATCCTCTTCGGTCTGGTCAACGCCTTCGTGCCGGTGATCCTGGCCGCTTTCCTCATCGACCTGTCGATCGTCGACTGGCCCGCCCTGATCGGCGCGGCGGCGCTGCTCTCCGCGAGCTCGGCGTTCCTGGGGTTGTTCATCGCCGTGTCGGTCCGGGAGGTCTTCGAAGCCCAGGCGCTATCGAACTTCTTCCGCTTCCCGATGCTCTTCCTCTGCGGCCTCTTCCTGCCGGTCGAGCAGCTTCCCGCCTGGATGCGGCCCCTCTCCTACGCTCTGCCGCTCACCTACGGCGCCGACCTGCTTCGCGGCTCGATCGGCGGCGTGAACCGCCTGCCGCCGGCGGCGAGCTTCGCGCTGCTGGCCGCGTCCTGCGCGGCGCTCTTCGCGCTGAGTCTGAGGGTCGTTCGCCGCCGCTGGATCGCGTGAGGGCACGGGGCGGACGCCGGCGGGGTGGAGCGGGCTACGCCTTCCGGGGGCCGGGGCGCCGCCGCGCGGGGCGCGGCACGGGCACCGGGTAGCGGCCGGAGAAGCAGGCGTAGCAATAGCGGTCCGGGTCGGCGTCCTCCAAGCGGGCGAGCACGCGGCCGCGGTAGGAATCCCGCGGCGCCGAGTAGAGCAGGCCGAGCGTGCCGGGGTGCCGGCGGCGCTCCTCTGCCGTGACCGGACCCAGCGCGCGCCGCAGCCCCTCCAGCGAGAGGTGGAAGACCGAGTCGGCGTCCGCGAAGTCGGCCAGCTCCCGGAGGGACATGCGGTTGGCGATCAGCTCCTCGCGGGTCGGCGTGGCGATGCCCATGTAGCAGGGCCAGAAGATGCGCGGCGAGCCGATCAGGATGTGCGTCTCGGCCGCGCCGATGCGCTTGAGCATGCGCACGATCTTGCCGATGTTGGTCCCGCGCACGATCGAGTCGTCGACCAGCAGCACCGTCATTCCGTCCAGCCAGTAGCGGTTGGGGTTGAGCTTGTACTTCACCCCTTCGTCGCGGATGCGCTGCTCCTTCTCGATGAAGGTGCGCCGCGCGGTGTGGCTGCGGATCAGCCCGCGCACGAAGGGCAGCCCGAGCTCCTCGGCGACGCCGGCGGCGATCTCGTTCGAGGAATCGGGCACCGCGGTGACGATCACGCCGCGCTTGCGGCGGAAGCGCGACTCGCGGGCCACGTTCCAGCCCAGGCGGCGGCGGATCAGCGAATCGGGCAGGCCGAAGACCAGGCTGTCGGGCCGCGAGAAGTAGATCAGCTCGAAGCTGCATCCGGCGCGCATCGGCCCCCCGGGGGCGTGCACCGCGCAGCGGCCCCGGTGCAGCTCGAGGATCGCGCCCGCGGGGACCTCCCGGTACGAGCCCGGATCGGCGTGCAGGATGTCGAAGGCGACCGTCTCCGAGGCGGCGGCGATGCCGCCGCCGGGGATGGAGGCCAGCGAGAGGGGGCGAAAGCCGAGCGGATCGCGCACGACGAAGACGCGATCCTGGAAGAGGAGCACCGCCGAATAGGCGCCCTGCACCTGCCCGTGCAGTGCGGCCAGCGCGGCGGGCATGGATCGCGTCCGATCGTAGGCCTTGGCCACGAGCCAGGCGAGCAGCTCGCCGTCGTTGTTGGAGCGGAAGGCGACGCCCTGGCCCTTCAGGCGCCGGCGCAGAGAGGCGAAGTTGGTGATGTCCCCGTTCGAGGCGAGGAAGAGCCGGCCGCCGCGGCAGACCGCCCGATGAGGCTGCAGGTTGGCCTCCGACGGGGTGCCGTGCGTCGCGTAGCGGTTGTGGCCGATGGCCAGGTCGGCGCGATGGCGTACCCAGTGGCTGTTGAAGACCTCGCTGACGAGGCCGCGGCGCTTGTGCAGGATCGCCCGGTGGTCGTTGCGGATGACCATGCCCGCGCCGTCCTGCCCGCGGTGCTGCTGTTGGCGCAGGCCGTCGTAGCAGAGCTGGGCGGCCGTGGCGGTCCCCGGCGGCAACGCGATCGCCATGACCGCGCACTCGTCATGGAAGCAGGCCTCGCCCATGCTGGCGTCCTCTGCGGCTCGAGCGCCGGCTCCGGCGCGGGGCGCAACGGGAAGGCGGCATGCTACTGCTCTCGGCACCGTGCGTCAAAGGGGGTAATCGCCGCCGGTGGGGGGAGTCGCGGCCGGCGCCGGGGCTGAGCTGCCGACGGCGGGCGACGGCTACGCGGGCGGACGACCGGGGCCGGCGGCGACGACACGGGATGGCGACGGAGGCGACGACACGGGATGGCCCGGAGGCGACGACACGGGATGGCGACGGAGGCGGTCCCGGAACCCGCTCCGCCGTGCTAGAATCGCCCGCCTGTCCGCGCCCCGGCGGCGAGGGCCGCCCGGTCGGGCGTCGCAACGCACGGCCTCCACGAGGAGCCACGCATGTCAGGCCTTGGACTTCGCCCGTCGCCCCCGCCGCCTGGGGACCCCCGCCGCTTCCCGCCGCGAGCGGTCGCCCCGCTCTGGGCCGCGGCGCTCGCCCTCGCGATCGCCTGTCCGGCCGGGGCCATCCCCGCCTTCGGCGCCCGCCATCCCGCGCTCAGCCCGTCGGGCGACCGGCTCGCCTTCGACTGGCGCGGCGACATCTGGGTGGCGTCCGCGGAGGGGGGGCGCGCCGAGCGCCTGACCGCCCACATCGCCCACGACTCCCATCCGCGCTGGTCTCCCGACGGCGCCGAGATCGCCTTCTGCAGCGATCGACACGGCAACCGGGACCTCTTCGTCCTGACGCTGGCCACGGGAACCGTCGAGCGCCTCACCTTCCACAGCGACGACGACTGGATGCAGGACTGGGGCCCGGACGGGCGCACGCTCTACTTCGGCAGCCGGCGCGAGTCGCTCCATCCGCTCGTCTACGCCGTCCCGCGCGCCGGGGGGCGCCCGGTGCGCGTCACCGGCGACGAGGCGTTCAACGCCGCGGTCAGCCCCGACGGCCGCTGGATCGCCTACGTGCGCGGCTACACGGAGTGGTGGCGCCGGGGCTACCGCGGCCCGGCCAACCGCGACCTCTGGGTGCGCGCCCTCGACGGCGGTCCGAGCTGGGCGATCACCGATTGGGACGGCGACGACGATCGGCCGCAGTGGAGCGCCGACAGCAGGGCGCTCTTCTTCCAGAGCGGTCTCGACGGCGGGGGCAAGAACCTCTATCGCCAGGAGCTGCGCTTCGACGAGGGCCCGGACGGCGCGCCGCGCGCCGCCCCGCAAGGACCGCCCCGGAGGATCACGCGCCTGGACGACGACGACCTGCAGTACTTCTCCCTCAGTCGCGACGGACGCTGGGCGGCCTGGGAATCCCGGGGCGGGATCTTCGTCGCCGCGACCGACGGGGGCGAGCCGCGCCGCGTCGATCTCGACTGCCCGGCCGACGATCGGGACAACGCGATCACCCGCCGCCTGCTCGACTCGGGCGCCACCGAGTACGCCTTCGCGCCCGGGGAGAAGCAGCTCGCCTTCGTCGTCGAGGGGGAGATCTACGCCGCGGTCGTCAAGGGGGCGGGCGAGACGGGCCCGGCGCTGCGCCTCACCGACACCGACGCGCGCGAGAAGGACATCGTCTGGCTCGACGAGCAGACGCTGCTCTTCGTCAGCGATCGGTACGGGCAGGACGACATCTTCGCCCTGCGCAGCACCGATCCGGACGAGCCGCGACTGGGGCGCAGCCGCCGCCGGGAGGCGGTGCGCCTGACCGACGATCCGGGAAACGAGTGGCGGCCCCTGCCCAGCCCCGACCGCCGGACGATCCTCTACCTGCGTGATGAGCGCTTCCTCTGGACGATGGCGCCCGACGGCGGCCGCCAGCGCCGGCTGCTCGACCTCCCGGGCGTCCTGCACGCCTCCTGGTCCCCCGACTCGCGCTTCATCGCCTACAGCCACACGACGCTCGGCTACGCCGAGGATGTCTTCGTCCTCGAGCTCGACGGCGGGCGCGGCGCCAATGTCTCCAACCATCCCAACGACGACTTCCACCCCCTGTGGAGCGGCGACGGGAAGAGGCTGAGCTGGGCCAGCCGCACCGAGGATGGCTTCTATCACATCAAGTACCTCTGGCTGACCCGCGAGGAGGCCGACAAGAGCCGGACGCAGCGCGAGCGCGAGCGGGAAATCGAGGAGGAGCGGGAAGCCGCGCGCGAGGAGGGCGATCGGGCCGCCAAGGACGACGCCAAGGCGCCGGAGGTGAGGATCGACTGGGAGGAC
The DNA here is from genome assembly GCA_016867695.1 of Candidatus Eiseniibacteriota bacterium. Taxonomy (GTDB): domain Bacteria; phylum Eisenbacteria; class RBG-16-71-46; order CAIMUX01; family WJJG01; genus VGIY01. The sequence continues at coordinate 10,834 of VGIY01000039.1, forward strand.
TTCCCCCCCCGCGTGCGCGCCGTCGCCACGGTTCGCGGCTACTACTGGGACTACGACCAGAGCCCCGACGGACGCCACTACGCCCTGCGCACCGACGTCCTCGGCGAGATGGAGCTCTGGACCGTCGACTGGGAGGGCGATCACCTGCGGCGCCTGACGAGCGGGGGCAGCGATCCCGACCGGCTCTCCTGGAGCGAGGGCAATGATGCCGTGCGCTACCTGAGCGGCGGCCTGATCCGGGAGATCCGCGACGAGGAGGGCGCGGCGGCGCAGGTCTACGGCTTCACCGCCGAGCTGACCGTCGACGCCGCGGCGCGGCGGCTGCAGAAGTTCCACGAGGCCTGGCGCCTGCTCGACCAGGGATTCTACGACCCCGACTTCCACGGCTGCGACTGGGCGGCGATGCGCGCCAAGTACGAGCCGCTGGCCGCCGCGGCGGCGACGCAGGAGGACTGGAACGACGCCGTGCGCCAGATGATCGGGGAGCTGAGCGCCAGCCACCTGGGCGTGTACGGGCCGGGGCCGGACGGCGGAGACGAGACGGGGCTGCTGGGCTTCACCCCGGACGACGCCTACGAGGGGCCGGGCGTGCGCGCCGCCGCGGTCCTGCGCCACGGTCCGCTCGACCGGGAAGGAAGGCGCGTGGACCCGGGCGACGTGATCCTGGCCGTCGAAGGCCGGGAGATCGCCCCCGGGGCGAACTACTACGCGCTTCTCAACCACCAGACCGGCAAGGAGATCGATCTCGCGATCGCCCGCGGCGGCCCCGGGGGGCGGCGCGAGACGGTCACCATCGAGCCGGCCGCGGGCGGGCGCATCTGGGAGCTGCTCTACGAGCAGTGGACGGAGCGCAGCCGCCGCCGGGTGGACGAGCTGTCGCAGGGCCTGCTCGGCTATGTGCACATGGACGCCATGGGCGCGCACGACTGGGATAGACTCATCGAGGACATCTTCAGCCGCGCCCAGGGCAAGCAGGGACTGATCCTGGATGTGCGCAACAACAACGGCGGATCGATCCACGACCAGGTCCTGACCCTGCTCGGCCGCCGCCCCTACGTCTACTCCCGCGCGCGGGGGGATCGCGACATCACCTACGACGCGATGTGGCGCGTGGACGGACCGGTCGTGCTGATGACCAACGAGCGCAGCTTCAGCGACGGGGAGATCTTCCCGGCCGGCTTCCGCACTCTCGGCCTCGGCCGGATCGTGGGCATGCCGACATTCGGGGGGGTGATCGGCACGCACGACACGCGCCTGATCGACGGCACCGGATTCCGCGTGCCCGGCACGGGGTGGTACCGGCTGGACGGCACGCCGCTCGAGAACCGTCCGGTCGAGCCCGACCTGCGCGTGCCCTCCGTGCCCGAGGAGAACCTGAGGGACGCCGACGCCCAGCTCGAGGCGGCCGTGCGCGAGTGCCTGCGCATGCGCGCGGCGGGCGAGCACCACCCGGCGCCCCCGCCGCCGCGCTAGTCCGGTCGGCCGGAGCGATCCGCGGCCCCGGGCGTGCCGGCGAAAAGCCGCCCCTGAGTGTCGCGCTCTGTTGACACGCGGTCGGCCCCGGACTACCTTCGCCCCGAGGTCTTCCAGGGAGCCATTGCTAAGGGATTAGCTATGAAGAAGTTGGCCAAGCTCGACAACCTCCGCGGCAGAGCGCTCGCGGCCCTCGCCCTGATCCTCGTCTCCGGTCTCGCCGCCGCGGCGGCCCTCGTGACACCTGCTCCGCTGCCGGCGCCCACGGGAGAGGGCGCGCCCGTCTCCGGGGAATTCGCCACGGCCATCGTCGTCGACGCGGAGACGGGCGACATCCTCTTCGCCCGCGATCCGCACTCCCGGCACGAGCCCGCCTCGATGGTCAAGATGATGACCGAGCTGATCGTCCTCGAGCACGTCGCCGCCGGGCGGATCTCGATGGAGGAGAGCGTCGAGGTCTCCGCCGCCGCCAGCCGCATCGGCGGCTCCCAGGTCTACCTCAAGCATGGCGAGCGCTTCACCGTCGAGGAACTCCTCATGGCGCTCGCCATCCACTCGGCCAACGACGCGGCCGTCGCGCTCGCCGAGCATGTCACCGGCAGCGTGGAGGGCTTCGTCGACCTGATGAACATCCGCGCCCGGGAGCTCGGCCTGCGGGAGACCGTCTTCCATTCCGTGCACGGCCTGCCGCCGGGCCGCGGGCAGATGCCCGATCTCAGCTCGGCGCACGACATGGCCCAGCTCGGACGCGTGCTGATCCAGTTCCCCGAGGCCCTGCGCTGGGGCGGGATGGCCGAGGCGCCTTTCCGCGACGGCACCTTCACGCTCCACAACCCCAACAGCCTGGTGGGCAAGTTCCGCGGCATGGACGGGATCAAGACGGGCTACACCGCGAGGGCGGGCTTCTGCCTGACCGCCTCGGCCGTCCGCCAGAACAAGCGGCTGATCGCCGTCGCCATGGGCTGCCCCTCGAGCAAGGTCCGCTCGGCGGAGGTGTCGCGCCTGCTCACCCTCGGCTTCAACCAGTTCGTCGAGGTCCCCCTGGTCAGCCGCGAGAAGCAGCCCGTCGAGGGTCAGCAGCGCGTCAAGGGGGGCAAGACCCGCTTCGTCTCCCTCGCCTACGCGAGTCCGCTGACCGTCAGCGTCCGCCGCGACCTCGCCGACGCGATCAGGCTGGAGGCGCAGCTCCCGGAGGTCGTCGCCGCACCGGTGGAAGCGGGCCAGGAGATCGGCCGCGCGCTGGCCACGCTCGACGGCCGCACGCTGGGCGAGGTCTCGATCGTCGCCGCCGACGACGTCCCGCGGGGCAATCTGTTCCAGCAGATCTTCCAGTAGGCGTCCCGCCCGCGCCACGGGCGGCGCCGGCAAGCGCGCAAGGCGCCGTCGAACGCGCAGGGCGCCGCAGTCCGCGGGCGGCGAGCCGCGCGCCGCGTCACCACCCTCCCGCGCCGGCGGCGATCCACAGCTGGCTGTGCCAGTAGTAGCGCCCCCCGCCGACGTGCGGGGCCATCAGCGTGTAGACGCTGCGGCCCGGGGGCAGCGGATCGCGGGCGACGAGCTCGAT
>VGIY01000040.1 GCA_016867695.1 Candidatus Eiseniibacteriota bacterium
GGGACGGAGGCGGGAGATGGGACGGAGGCGGGAGATGGGACCGCGGCGGGAGATGGGACCGCGGCGGGAGACGGGACCGCGGCCATGACCGCTCCATCGGTCCACGCGCTGCGCGTGAGCGAGATCTACGCGACCATCCTGGGCGAGTCGACCTACGCGGGCTGGCCGGGGGTGATCCTGCGCCTGACCGGTTGCCCGTTGCGCTGCGTCTGGTGCGACTCGCGCCACGCCTACGAGGGGGGCGAGGCGCTGGCCCTGGTCGAGATCGTCGAGCGGGTGGCGCGCTTCCAGCTCCCGCTCGTGCTCGTCACCGGAGGCGAGCCGCTGGCCCAGGTCGGCGCGCGCTTCCTGATCAGCATGCTGCTCGCCCGCGGCCTGCGCGTCCTGGTCGAGACGGGCGGGGGGGTCTCGATCGAGGGGGTCGATCCGCGAGCCTGCATCATCCTGGATGTGAAGTGCCCCGACTCGGGGATGAGTGACCGCCAGGTGCGGGAGAACCTCCACTGGCTGAAGCCGAACGACGAGGTGAAGTTCGTCATCGCCTCGCGCGCCGACTACGAGTGGGCGCGCGAGTACCTGAAGCGCACGAAGATCGCCTCGCGCCAGGTCGTGCACTTCGCCCCCGTCGAGCGTCCCGACGGCGAGGAGGGCGCGACGCGGCGCGATCTGGCCGAGTGGATCCTCGCTGACCGCCTGCCCGTGAGGCTCAACCTCCAGCAGCACGTCTGGATCTGGGGCCGGGGCGTGCGGGGAGTTTGAGGCCCGCGAGCGTGCTTGACTCCGCACCGGGGCCGAGGCGGCACGGCGGTGATGGACGGAAGGGGGGCTCCCGCGCATGAGCGGCTCTGCCCGGTGCGGCTATCGGCCGGAGGGCGTGGCGCCCAAGGGGCGCGCGGTCGTCCTCCTCTCCGGCGGCCTTGACTCGGCCACGGCGCTGGCCATCGCCCACGCCGAGGGCTGGGACTGCCTGGCGCTCACCGTGCGCTACGGACAGCGCCACGAGCTCGAGGTCGAACGCGCGCGCCGCGTCGCCGAGGCGCTGGGCGCCGTCGAGCATCGCCTGATCGATCTCGACCTCTCCGCGTGGGGAGGCTCGTCGCTCGTGGGCGACGGAGAGATCCCCATCGACGGCGCGAACGTCGCCGGTGGCGCCGTCGCGGCCGAGGGCGGACGGGTCGCGCCCGAGCCGGGGACGCCCGCGGCGACCGGCGCTCCGGAGGCGGGCGGCGCGGCGGGCATCCCATCGACCTATGTGCCGGCGCGCAACACGGTCCTGCTGTCGCTGGCGCTGGCCTGGGCCGAGGCGAGCGGCGCGGGGGCGATCTTCCTCGGCGTGAGCGCGGTCGACTTCTCCGGCTATCCGGATTGCCGCCCCGGCTTCATCGCCGCCTTCCAGGAGGTGGCCCGGGTCGCCACGCGAGCGGGTCTCGAGGGGCGTGCCCCGGTGATCCGCGCCCCGCTGCTCCACAAGAGCAAGGCCGAGACGATCCGCTGGGGCCTCGCGCTCGAGGTCGACTACGGACTCACCTGGAGCTGCTACAATCCCCGCCCCGACGGCCGACCCTGCCGGAGCTGCGACAGCTGCCGGCTGCGCGCCAGGGGTTTCGCCGAGGCGGAGGTCGAGGATCCCCTGCTGGCGCCGGGCGCCTGACCCCGCGGGCGGCGCGGCGGGTCTCCTGGAGCAGCGACGCGTCGTGCGGGGCGGGCGGAGAGCCGGGTGGGGAAGGAGAAGGACGATGATGGAACTCAGCCGCACATTCGAGTTTAGCGCCGCCCACGCGCTGCCCGCCTCGGGCGAGGGGCATCGGTGCCGCGGCGTGCACGGCCACAACTTCACGCTGGAAGTGGTCGTGCGCGGCCGCCCAGATCCCGAGCGCGGCTGGGTGATCGACTTCGGAGACATCAAACGGGCGGTCGAGCCGCTCCTGCGCGAGCTCGACCATCGCTGGCTCAACGATGTCCCGGGTCTCGAGAACCCGACATCGGAGACGCTCGTGCGCTGGCTCTGGACGCGGCTCGCCCCCGTCCTGCCGGGGTTGGCGAGGCTGTCGGTCGGCGAGACGCCGCACACGCGCTGCACCTACTGGGGAGAGGAGTGATGGAGCCGAAGAGCATGGATCCGGCGGAGAAGGTGGACCCGGCGACGCGCGACGTCCTGCTCGAGTTCTCGATGACCCCGCTCGACAAGGGCGAGTCGGTGAGCGCCTTCGTCTCGCGCAGCCTCGAGATCATCGATCGCTCGGGGCTGCCCTACCGACTGAACCCGATGGGCACCGTGGTCGAGGGCACCTGGGAAGAGGCTCTCGCCGTCGTCACCCGTTGCTTCGAGCGCATGCGCACCGACTGCGGGCGCATCAGCGTGTCGATCAAGATCGACTATCGATGCGGGCGCAGCGGCCGGCTGGAGGGCAAGATCGCCTCGCTGGAGCGGCGGCTGGGCCGGAAGCTGCGGACCGACTGACCGCTCGCCGCCGCGGCGGCGGCGGGCAGAGCCTCGGCAAGCAGGGAGGAGACCATGAGAGCACAGAGCGGCAAGCTCGAGACGGTGAGCGGGTCCGGAGGACTTGTCACCGGGCTCTGTGCTCTCTGCGGCGTGCAAGCGTTGCGCGTCATGCCATTCCGCTACGAGTTCAAGGAACGTCGGCTGATCGGGGTCCGCTGCCCCGGCTGCGGTCTCGTCTTCATCGACCCGCGACCGAGCGACGACGAGCTACGGGAGCTGTATGCGGAGGAGTACTTCACGTCCTGCTCAGACACCTGTGGGGCACATGGCCGCACTCCCTACCTGACGGCGGTGGAGGATGCGGGCGCCGAAAGAGAGGCCGCGGCGGAGCGATTGGATGCGCTTCTGACCAGGGCTCTGGGCGGACGCGGCAGGCTGCTCGAACTCGGTTGCGGACCGGGCTACCTGCTGGCGGAGTTCCGCCGGCTGGGCTGGGAAATCGGCGGCTTGGAGATCTCGAGCTATGCCGTCGCCCACGCTCGGGAGCATCTCGGCCTCGAGATCGTCTGCGGTGACATCGCACCCGGGCACTTCCCTGGAGGGAGCGCCGACGCCGTGATCATGGGGGATGTCCTCGAACACCTCCCCAGGCCCCTGGATTCCCTGCGCACCGTGGCGCGCTGGCTGCGCCCCGGAGGCATGCTGGTCGTTGCGGTGCCTTCCACATTGAACCTCTTCTCGGCCAGGCTGGGGTTGCTGGTCTACCGATTGACAAGGCGCTCAAAGGTGCTGCGCATCCCGCCCTATCACCTCTTCGAGTACACGCCGGACACTCTGCGTCGAATGGTGACAGCCGCCGGCTTCTCCGTGATCCGTCTGCGCCAGTCGGCCGTGCCTCTGGGCCGAATGGGGTTGCGGGGTCGATGGGCCGAGAACGCCGGCAAGGCCGCTCTGCAGGTGCTCGCCCTCGGCACATCACGGCTGTTCAACTTCGGCGGGGACCGCTTGCTGCTGATGGCCCGGCGGCCCCGAGACTAGCGATTGTCTGGCTCCGGTGCCGCGCTCGGCAACGGGTCCGACGTCCATCGGGTGCACGCCACGCCCGGCGCGGCACGCCCCAAGTGGCACACGGGCAGCTTGACCCCAGCGGGCCATGCATCTATGATTAGCTGACTGGCCGGTTCTTGGGCCGCTTCCGCGTTGGCGGCAGGGAAGAGTGCTGCGCGTGCCCCGGTGGCGATGACGAAGATGACTACGGGAGTTCAGGAGGGCACGAGGTCATGTGCTCCGGGTAGTGACGGACGGCGGCCAAGACACCATTGCCGAGAAGGGGGTGACGCATGCAAAGGTGGCTAGCGCTGTTGTCACTGCTGGTCTGGGCATTCGTCGGTGCGCTGCCGGTCGGGGCAACGATCTGGATTGTCGATTCCGGCGGCGGCGGCGACTTCGTGACCATCCAGGCAGCCTTGTCGGCCGCGGCAAACGGGGACGAGATCATCGTCAACCCTGGGGCCTACACAGAGAATGTGAACTTCCTCGGCAAGGGGATCTGCTTGCGCAGCGCTGCGGGTGCTGACCAGACAATGATCGATGGCAGCAAGGGGCCGGTCGGAGCGGGATCCTGCGTATTCATGGACGCCTGTGATGGCAGCGGAGCAACGCTGGCAGGCTTCACCCTGACCGGGGGGCACGGAACGGAGTACGGTTCCCGCAAGCTGGAGGGTCTCGACTCGCCCATGGTCGGGGGAGGCGTCTACTGCAGGAACTGCTCTCCGACAATCCGAGACTGCAGAATCGTCGGTAACCAGTGCGACTATGCTGCCGGCATCTTCATCGACAGCGGAGCACCGGAGATCGCTGACTGCGTCTTCCTGGACAACATTGCTGCCACATACGGCGGTGGAGTGGCTGGACCGAACGCTGCTCCGCGCATTGCCAACTGCTGCTTCGAGGGCAATCTCGCCCAGGCCGGGGACGGTACGATCCATGTAACGGGGGCGGCCACGATCGAGGATTGCCAGTTCAGGGAGAACCGGGCTCGCGCCGGCGCGGCCATCAACGCGCCATCCTTCGGGGCGAACTTCAATGTCGCTCGCTGCGTGTTTGCGGGCAACAGCGCCCTGGTGACGCACGGCGGAGCCATCCGTGTTCACGAGGCCAGTGTGCAGATCATCGAGTGCCTTCTTGTGGATAACACCGCGCTCCTGGACGGTGGCGGCATCGCCATCCTCGACGGTGCTCAGGTGCTTCTCGATCACTGCACCCTCTACTCCAACTCCGCCGGTCGCAATGGCGGCAGCATCGCCGTTTGGGCGTACTCGTCGGTCGCTCTCACGAACTGCATTGTCGCCCTTTCCGATCACGGTGGCGGCGTGTTTGGAGCTTGGGCAGACTGCAACGCCGCGTGCAGCGATGTGTGGGGCAATGTTGGCGGCAACTACGTCGGCCTACCCGACCCGACCGGCCAAGACGGGAATGTCTCTGGGGATCCGCTCTTTTGCGGACCGAGCGGCGGCGATTTCTCGCTGGCGAGCGATTCTCCCTGCGCGCCGGATGCCAATCCGAGCTGCGGTCTGATCGGTGCCTACGCCGTCGGGTGCGGTGCGACATTCGGCATCGATATCAGCTGGGGAGGGGTGAAGGCCCTCTTCCGCCGCTAACGCCCAGGGATTGAGTGCTGTTCCGGCCGGCGCCTTCGATATCGCCCTCCGGAACCGAGCGCTGAATCTCGAGGTGAACCCCTCGATGCATTGAGGAGCGCAGCCGAATCGACCGGCCGCCTGCGAGTAGGCTTGAGGGCGTTGGATGCATCGGCACCCTCGCTGCAGAAGGGCGATGACTGGGTCGTGCAATGCTCTGCGCGACCGGTAGCGGCGCGGAGGTGCAGCACCCGCTGGCGGTCGTCCTCGTCGGGCTGGCGACGGCGACACTATTGACTCCGATCGTACTGCCTACGCTCTACTGCTGGGCGAACCGGGAAGCGCAGGGAGCGGCGCCGAGAGGGGCGGTCGGGTGAGACGGACGGGTTCGCCGCCGCCGCGGCAGCAGCCGCGCCAGCCGCGGAGCGGACCCCGGGCCGCGCACCTGCCGGCGCGGCGGATGCGAGCGGAGGGTACGAGAAGGGCGGCCACCGAGGTGACCGCCCCCAGCCTTCAGGGATGACCAGGAGCTCTTCCGCGCAAACCCTAGAGAGTGTTTTCCGGCGAAAGGCTCAACCCTGGCGAAGTCCCTGGGGCCAGCTCAAACGGAGGCCCATGCGGACATCCCGTCCTGGCCTGTCGCGGAACCCGCCGCCGGCGCGCCTCCCCGCTCGGGCGGAGCGGCCGGCTCCCCGCGGGCTCCCGTGAGCGTCGCGCCCTGCGGAGCCATCCACCCCGGCGGCGCACCCCACGATGCCTCAGATGCACCCACTAGCATATCACGCGGATTGGAGGATGTCCAGTGTCGCAATCCCCGGGCGGGTGTGTACGCTGTAGCCGGCTGCGGGTGATCGGGTTGGCCCGGCCGGGCGGGCGCAGGCCCGCCGCCAGCGACGCGAACTTGCGGGGCGGGCGGGGAGACGACTGGACCCCACGAGGCGCGGGTCCACGACGCGCGGGCCGGGCGGCCGGAGCGGGCTAGCGCAGTTACCGGAGGGGCGCATGAGGGACGCACCGGCGGGCGCGCGACTCCTGTCGCCGCGGCTGGCTTCGCTGCTCCTCGTCGCCCTGCTCATCCTCTTCTGCGCCGGCACCCGGTGGGGCCGCACCTATCCGCGCTTCGCCGGCCGGAGCTGGCACGCGCTCGACTCGGGCCTGCGCGTGAGCGCCGAGGCGCGCCGCCGGGGCGTGCTCGATCAGACCTACCCCTTCCTGCTCTACCTGCGCGAGATGACCCCGCCGGGCGCGGTGATCCTGCTGCCGCCGCGCGAGTTCATCATCGCCGGGACCGGCGGCGGCTTCATTCCGCTGCTGGCCAGCCCCTCGAGCGCCTACAGCTTCATCTACCCGCGCATCCCGGTGCACTTCGGCGACCGTTCGCCGCACGGCGAGCGGATCGACTACATCCTGGTCTGGGATCACTGGGGGCTGGAGTGGGTCGATCCGGAGGCCCCCCGTGACGAGGTCCATCGCTACCGGCTCTATCGCTGGCCACAGGGCGAGGGGGCGCCCCGATGAGCCCCGAGACGCGAGGGCTGCCGGTGGGCCTGCTGCTGGGCCTCCTGGCGCTGGCGCTCCTGGGCGAGGGGGTCTTCCGTCTGCTGCGGCGCGCCCGGCTCCTGCGCGCGGCCGACCCCGCGGAGGCGGTCGGCTTGCGGATCCTCTGCGCGCTCGCCTCCGTGCCCTGGCTCTGCCTCGGGTCCGACCTGACCGGGATCCCGATCACGCGCGCCACGCTGCTCGGGAGCGCCGGCCTGCTCGCGCTGGCCGGCGCCGGCGCCGGGCGACTGGGGAAAAGCGCCTTCGGCGGCACGGAGCGGCATGGCCGGTCCGCGAACCCCGGACCGCGCGGGGCGAAGCGGCCCGCTGGCTCGACCCCCCCGCCGGAGCGGACAATCGCGGCGGCGGTGACGCGCGCGCGGACGCTCGCCGTCAGCCTCGCCCGCGCCGCGTGGCGGGCGCCCGCGGCGGCGCTCCTGACCCTCGCGGCGGCGAGCCTCGTCCTCTTCAGCCTCGTCCAGGTCGGCGTCTTCCCGCCGCGCGAGTACGACGCGCTGGTCGGCTACGATCTCGTCGGTAAGATCCTCGCCGAGGAAGGCCGCATCCGCTCGAGCGTCTTCACGAACCTGGACTTCAACGCCCAGTGCGTCTACCCGCCCTTCACCGCCACCAACCAGGGCTTCTGGTACCTCTTCCACCCGCCGATCCAGCGCCTCTGGGTGCCCCTGCTGGCGGCGGGATTCGCCCTCTGCTTCGGCTCCTGGGTGCGCCGGCGCACGGCGTCGCCCACCGCCGCGTCGCTGGCCGTTTTCCTCTCGCTGCTCGTGCCCGAGCTTGCCTTTCACCTGACCGTCGGGCAGACCGACCTGCCGAGCAAGGCCTACACGGCGCTCGGCCTCTTCGCCCTTGCCGATCGCCTGCGCGGGCGCGGCCGCCTGGCGACCGCCGCCCTCTGGCTGCTGGCGGCGTCGACGGCGCGCAGCGAGAACGTCCTCTTCGCCGCGGCGCTGGGGGCCGTCGGGGCCGCGGCGCTGCGCGGGCGCCGCCTGCGGGCGTTGCTCGTGCCCCTGCCCTCGGCCGCCTTCTTCGTGCTCTGGAATCTCTTCTTCGTGAACGGGCTGATCGGCTACGACCCCGGCGAGTACTTCCTGCGCTCGATACCGCTCGATCCGGGCCGGATGCTGCGCGTGTTCGGATACGCCTTCGCCGTCATCCTCGAGCCGGAGAACTTCGGGGAGCTGGCCTGGTTGATCGGGTTGACCGTCGGCCTGTGGGCTTGGGGACGGTACGGGCGAGCGGCGAGAGGAACCCGAGCGCGCCCCGCTGACGGGGGCGAGCCGACGGGACGCGAGTGGGAGTCGACGCCCGCGGGATCGCGCGGCGCCGCCGCGACGCCGCGTCTCCGGGGCGAGGACCTCGCCGGCACGCTGCTCCTGCTGCTGGCCGTGTCGTTCCTCCTCTACATGCCCTTCTTCTACCTCTGGAACGAGAGGCTCAATCCGATCTGGACGATGCACTTCACCTTCAAGCGCGGCTTCTTCCGCTTCATCCCCGGGCTGCTGGCGGCGTTCGTCGCCTTGCCTCCCGTGCTGGCGCTGCTGCGCCGCTGCGAGGAGGCCTCGCCGGCGGGAGCGGAGCCGATGGAGAGTTGGGAGGCCCGGCGCTCGCGGAGGAGTCGATGACCGCATCCGGTCCCGGGTTCCCCGACGGGTCGACCCCCTTCGCGGGGCGCCCAGCCACGGCCTATGTCACCCGCGAGCTCCTCGCCCGGCTCTGCGAGCGGGCCGCGCGCCTGCCGCGCGGGCGAACGAACCACGACTTCCACGACGCCGGCGACGGCTACCAGCGGCTGCTCAACGCCGCGCAGCCCGGCAGCTACATCCGCCCGCACCGCCACCGGGACCCCGGGAAGTCGGAGAGCTTCGTCGTGCTTCAGGGGGAGATCGCCTTCTTCCGCTTCGACGACGACGGGGGCGTGCTGGAAGCGCGCCGGCTCGGCCCGTCGCGCCCGGCGCTCGCCGTGGATCTGGCTCCCGGCGTCTGGCACTGCTTCCTGGCGCTGGCGCCCGATACGGTCGTCTTCGAGGGCAAGAACGGCCCCTACGATCCGGCCACGGACAAGGAGTTCCCCGCCTGGGCCCCGGCGGAGGGCGACGCCTCGGCGGCGGCGTACATGGAGACGCTGCTGGCGCTGGCGAGGTGAGGGCTGTCCGGCGCGAGCCTGTCCGTCCCGACCATTCCATCTGCGCGCTCGATGACCGGAGAGCGCGCAGGTGGGAGAGTCGGGACGGCGGACACGGAGCGCGCGGACTACGTGGCCACCGATTTCTCTTGACTGTTCCCAAAACTGGACATAGTCTAGCTCGCATGACGGATTCAGAAGTCGTCGAGCTCCTGCGCGCGCATGGGATTCGGCCTTCCGCACATCGGGTGGCCGTCGCCAGCTGTGTGCTGGGAAACGATACGCACCCGAGCGCAGAGACGGTCCTGCGGAAGGCCCGAGAGCGCCTGCCCGTCATCTCCCGGGCAACGGTGTACAACACGCTGAACCTCTTGAACGAGAAGGGCCTCTTGCGCCAGCACCCGTTCGGAGCCGGGACGGTCTTCGACTCGAACGTCTCCAGGCACCACCATCTGATCGATGAGGAGACAGGGGAGATGCGGGACATCCCCTGGGAGAAGCTGTCGGTCTCCGGTCTTGAGTCGATCAAGGACGCGGAGATCACCGACTACATGATTGTGATTCGAGGGCGCTTCAAGAAGAGGAGAGCATGATCAGTTCGGGAAGGGCGAGGCGCGTACGCTCCCGGAAGCGGACGGCGCCCCATGCGCGTCGAAGCCCGCAGTCACCCCGAACGGTCCGCTTCGTGCCCCTAGCTTAGAGGAGGATGGAAGATGAACGGAGAGAGCAAGTGCCCCGTCACGGGCAAGAAGGGCAAGGGCACGTCGAATCGCGACTGGTGGCCTCACCAGCTTAGCCTGGGCATCCTTCACCAGCACGCTTCGGCCTCCAATCCGCTGGGGCCCGACTTCAGCTATGCCGAGGAGTTCAAGAAGCTCGATCTGGCGGCCCTGAAGAAGGACCTCTACGCGCTGATGACCGACTCGCAGGAGTGGTGGCCCGCGGATTGGGGACACTACGGCGGCCTGTTCATCCGGATGGCCTGGCACAGCGCCGGCACCTATCGCATCTCCGACGGGCGTGGCGGCGGCGGTACCGGCAACCAGCGCTTCGCGCCGCTCAACAGCTGGCCCGACAACGTCAACCTGGACAAGGCGCGCCGCCTGCTCTGGCCCATCAAACAGAAGTACGGCAACAAGATCTCCTGGGCCGACCTCATGATCCTGGCCGGAAACTGCGCGCTGGAATCGATGGGCTTCAAGACCTTCGGCTTCGGGGGGGGGCGCGCGGACATCTGGCAGCCCGAAGAGGACATCTACTGGGGGAGCGAGCGCACTTGGCTGGGCGACGAGCGCTACAGCGGCGAGCGCCAGCTCGAGAACCCACTGGCCGCCGTGCAGATGGGGCTGATCTACGTGAACCCGGAAGGCCCGGGCGGCAATCCCGATCCCGTGGCTTCCGGCAAGGACGTGCGGGAGACCTTCGCCCGCATGGCCATGAACGACGAGGAGACGGTGGCGCTCGTCGCGGGCGGACACACCTTCGGCAAGGCCCACGGCGCGGGCGACCCGGCATTGGTCGGTCCGGAGCCGGAAGCGGCTCCGCTGGAGGAGCAGGGCCTGGGCTGGATCAACCGTTTGGGGACCGGTAAGGGCGTCCATACCAACACGAGCGGGATCGAAGGCGCCTGGAAACCCCATCCCACCAAGTGGGACCAGGGCTACTTCGACATGCTGTTCGGCTACGAGTGGGAGCTGGTGAAGAGCCCGGCAGGCGCCTGGCAGTGGCTGGCGAAGGACGTCAGGCCGGAGCACATGATCCCGGACGCGCACGACCCGTCGAAGAAGCACCGGCCGATGATGACCACGGCCGACCTCTCCTTGCGATTCGATCCGCTCTACGAACCGATCGCGCGCCGCTTCCACAAGGACCCGAAGGCCTTCGCCGATGCCTTCGCCCGCGCCTGGTTCAAGCTGACCCATCGCGACATGGGGCCCAAGGTCCGCTACCTCGGCCCGGAAGTCCCGGCTATGGACCTGATCTGGCAAGACCCGGTCCCCGCCGTCGATCATGCCTTGATCGATGCGAAAGACATCGCCGAACTCAAGGCGAAGATCTTGGCCTCCGACCTCTCGGTGGCCCAGCTGGTCTCCACCGCCTGGGCCTCGGCTTCCACCTTCCGCGGTTCGGACAAGCGGGGAGGTGCCAACGGAGCGCGCGTTCGCCTCGCGCCCCAGAAGGACTGGGAAGTGAACCAGCCGGGAGAGCTGGCCAAGGTGCTTGCCGCGCTCGAGGAGATTCGGAAGGAGTTCAACGCCGCAGAGAAGGGGGGCAAGAAGGTCTCCCTGGCCGACCTGATCGTGCTGGGCGGCTCGGCGGCGGTGGAGGCGGCGGCCAAGGCAGGCGGCCACTCGGTGGAAGTGCCGTTCACCCCGGGCCGCATGGACGCCTCGCAGGAACAGACCGACGTCGAGTCTTTCGCCGTCCTGGAGCCCTTGGCCGACGGTTTCCGCAACTACCGGAAGAAGGGCTTCGCCGCGCCCGCCGAGCACATGCTGGTGGACAGAGCGCAGCTGCTGACCCTGAGCGCTCCCGAGATGACCGTGCTCGTCGGCGGCCTTCGCGTGCTCGGCGCCAACTTCGGCGGATCGAAGCACGGCGTGTTCACGACGCGCCTCGGCGCGCTGACCAATGACTTCTTCGTCAACCTGCTCGACATGGGCATCGAGTGGAAGCCGACGTCCGATGCCGGACACATGTTCGCGGCCGTGGATCGCAAGACCGGAAGCCCGAAGTGGACGGGCACTCGCGTGGACCTGGTGTTCGGCTCGAACTCGCTGCTCCGCGCCTTGGCGGAGGTGTACGCCCAGGCGGACGCGGGAGAGAAGTTCGTGCGGGATTTCGCCCTGGCCTGGAACAAGGTGGTGAACCTGGACCGCTTCGACCTTCGCCGATCGTAGGCGAGGCGTCCCCAGGGTTCGAGCGCGACGGAGCCGCCGCTCCGAGTCGGCGGCGAATTCCGGCGAAGTAGGAGGCATGCTCCCGGAAGACGGATCCCGTGTGCGGAGAGGTCATCGTTCCGGACCTGGCAACAGGGGTGCAGATCGTTTGGGATGAACACGCTTCAACGACGCCGGCGACGGCTACCAGCGCCTGCTCAACGCCGTGCAGCCCGGCAGCTACATCCGCCCGCACCGCCACCGCGACCTGTTGATCGGTCCACGTAGCGGAGGGGTCGGTGAGCCCCAGAGCGGGTTGGCGGACGACATCGTGCGGATGAGATAGCGAACCTCCGGAGGGATCGCAGGTCGGCCATGTTTCCCCGGGCGGCAGGGCCGCGCCCAGCTGCGGGCGCAGCCTCTCCACGAGGGCGGGTCATGGCCTGGACGGAGGGCTGCTTCATGAGGCGCGGCACGCGGGGCTGAACCTCGGATCGCGCCCTTCGCCGGTCCGCGCGGCACAGGCCGCGCGAACCGGCGAATGTCCCAGCCCCGCTCTCTTGTGGTCTGCCCCTAGCGGATCAGCACGACCCTGGTGCCGGTTCGCAGCGTCTCGCTCGCCGACCGGATCCGCACCGCCGCCAGGTAGATCCCCGCCGGCAGTCCCCGTCCCCTGAATCTCTCACCGCTCAGCGCATAGTCGTGCACGCCGGCGGCCTCGAAGCCCCGCGCGACGATCGCCACCTGTCGTCCGTTGAGATCGTAGAGCCGCAGATCGATCTCGGCCGACTCGGGGAGCGCGAGCTCGAGAGCAGCCGCGCCGCCGCCCAAAGGCCGCGCGGTGAGAGACACGGCGGTCGGGATCTTCGTGGTGCCCGCCTGTCCGGCCCCGTTCCCCGGGTCCTCCGCCGCAGGGTCGCTCGCTCCGGGAGCAGCGGGTTCCGCTTCCTCCCCCGGCTCCTGCGGCTCGCCCGCGAGCTCCGGCTCCGCCACCGCGCTCGCATCGCCCAGGATCTCGATCTCGACCCGATCGGCGTAGTAGAAGGTGTCGTAGATCAACCCCAGCCCGGGGCAGCCCGTCTCTACCGCGAACTCGCCCGTCCGCGCGCCGCAGGCGAGGATCGTGAAGCGGTCGCCGACCTGGGGCGTGTAGCCCTCGATCGAGCGCACGATGAGCCGTCCCGCCAGGGAGGCCTGTCCGCTAACCTGCAGCACATCCGACTCGCCCGTCCCGGTGCCGCCGAGCTGCACGTCGAAGGTGCCGCCGGGCGACTGGACGAAGCTGCCCGCGACGGCCAGCGTCCCGACCAGGCTTCCGCTGAGTGAGCCCGGCTTGACCCAGCCGCCGCTGTTCACATCGTCGAGAATCGTCCCGGAACCGCACAGGGTCCCGCTCGAGATCGCGAGCGTCCCGGCGTTCGTGTCGAGCGTTCCATCGATGCAGGCCACGCCGCGGTCGATCTCGCCGTTGCCGGTCTGCGTGTACTGGCCCAGGACCGCGAAGGCGCAGCCGGCGCCCACGGTGAGGCCGCCGAAGGCGTTGGTGAGGTTGCCGGGCGTCGCGTAGTCGCGTCCTGCGCGGACTTCCAGGTGACCACCGGCCTGGATGGAGGTGAGTCCTGCCAGGGCATCGGTCGACCCCTCGTTGCTGTAGATCGTCGCGCCCGGCCCGATCAGGACCGCGCCCGCCTTGAGCGTCTGCACGTTGCAGTCGATGAGGCGCATGATGCCGCCTGCCTCAACCTGCCAGGTGCCGCCGGTCAGCGTGGACCCGCTGTAGTTGCCGCTCACCTGCATGCGATCCGACCAGAACGAGCCATCGGCAGAGACGGCAGTCAGCCCCTCGCTCCAGTAGGTGCCGTAGTCGACCCAGACCGCGCCCTGGGCCTCGGCCCGCACGGTGCCGTAGTTCTTGACCGACCCGTTGGTGACGTGGAAGTGCCCCATGGGCCCGGCAGTGATCGAGCCATCGTTGACGAGCTGTCCGGAGCTGCTGGAGACCCACAGCAGCCCTTCATCCGTAGCGGTGA
>VGIY01000041.1 GCA_016867695.1 Candidatus Eiseniibacteriota bacterium
TCGCCCTGGCCGTGCAGTGGTGGTCCTGGAAGTACTCCGACGGGGGGGGGGTGCTGATCCAGCGCATGTCGGCGACGAAGGACGAGCGCCACTCGACGCTGAGCATGGTCTGGTTCACCTTCGGCAACTACGTCGTCCGGCCCTGGCCCTGGTTCGTCGTCGCGCTGATCTCGCTGGCCGTCTTCCCCGATCTGACCGATCACAAGTCGGCCTACCCGATGATGATGACGCGCTTCCTCGGCCCCGGGCTGCTGGGACTGCTGATGGCCGGGATCCTGGCCGCCTTCATGTCGACGGTCGACACGCACATCAACCTCGCCTCGTCCTACTTCGTCAACGACATCTACCGTCGCTTCCTGCGACCCCGCGCCGCCGAGCGCCACTACGTCTGGGTCGGCCGGCTGGCCGGCGTCGCCTTCATCGTCATCGGGGCGCTCATCGCGCTCTTCAGCACGAGCATCGTCAGGCTCTTCGAGTTCCTGCTGCAGCTCATCTCCGGCGCCGGCGCCGTCTTCCTGCTGCGCTGGTTCTGGTGGCGGATCAACGCCTGGAGCGAGATCGCCGCCATGGCCGCCAGCCTGCTGACGGCCACGCTGCTGAACCTCTCGAACCGCTTCGGTTGGGCCGGCCACGTCTTCGCCACCTGGGAGATCCTGCTGCTCAACGTCGGGCTCTCGGGCGCGATCTGGCTCGCGGTGACCTTCCTCACCCCGCCGACCGACTCCGCGCACCTGTCCGCCTTCTACCGCCGCGTGCGTCCGGGCGGCTTCTGGGGCCCGATCGCCGCGATGGCCGACGCGCGGGGCGAGCGAGAGCGGGGCGAGGCGGACGATGAAGGCGAGGAGGCGCCGGCCCCGCGCTGGAGCGCGCGGCGCCCCTTCGAGTCCTTCCTGCTGACGCTCGTACTGGTCTACGGGGGTCTGATCGGCGTCGGCCATCTCCTCTACGGGAAGCTGCCGTCGGGCGCGCTCCTCTGCGCGGCCGGCCTGGCGGCGGCCGCGCGCATCGCCTGGAATCTGCGCCGGCCGCGGAGCGGCGCATGACGCGAGTGCGCCTCGAGGACATCGAGCGCTTCTGGCGCGACCAGAACCCGAGGCGCAGGGCGCTGCGCGAACGCATCGACGCCCGCCGCCTGCCCTACGCGGTGGCGGTGGAGAACCTCTCCAAGGACCGCAACCTGGGCAACCTGATGCGCACGGCCAATGCCTTCCTCTGCGGGGAGATCCTGCTCATCGGCGGCGCCGCCTTCGACGAGTCGGGCTCGGGGGGGATCTACCGCTTCGAGCGCCTGCGCCACCTCGCCGACGGCGAGACCTTCCTCGCCTACGCGCGCGAGGCGGGCTACACGGTGATCGCCGTCGAGATCGATCCGCGGGCGGAGCTGCTGCACCGCTTCGTCTACCCGCCGAAGCCGCTGTTCCTCTTCGGCAGCGAGCTCCAGGGCCTGAGCCCGGCGCTGGCGGAGCGGGCCGACTCGCGCCTGATGATCCCCCAGTACGGCCTCATCCCCTGCCTCAACGTGACCATCAGCTGCAGCATCGTCCTCTACGACCATGTCACCCGCGCCCATGCCGATCTCGCTCCGGCCCCGGTAAAGGCCTCCAAGTACCAGCTCGATCCGCGCAGCGGCCGGGCCTAGAATCGGGGCATGAACGCCGCGCCAAACCAGGCCGAGTCGCGCCGGTTCCTCCTGCGCTGGGAGCAGGCGCTGCGCCCGCTGCTGCCGCCGGAGGGGGCGCGCCTGCTCGCCGCCGTCTCCGGCGGCTGCGACTCGGTCTGCCTGGCCGCGCTGCTGCGCCACTCCGCCGGCGAGCGCGCCCCGCGCACGCTCGCCCTCGGGCACGTCCATCACGGGCTGCGCCCCGAGGCGGACGCCGAGGAGGCCTTCGTCCGCCGCCTGGGCGAGTCGTGGGGCCTGCCGGTCTTCGCCGCGCGGGTCCGTCCGCGGGAGACGGCGAGCGCGCGGGGCTGGTCGCTGGAGCAGGCGGCGCGGGCGGATCGCCGCGACGCGCTCGCGCGCCTCTGCCGGGAAGCGCGCTGCGGCGTGCTCGCGCTCGGGCACCAGATGGACGATCAGGCCGAGACAGTGCTCCTGCGCCTCCTGCGCGGCGCCGGGCCGCGCGGCCTGGGCGGCATGGAGCCGAGCCTGACCCTGCCGCTCGAGGCCGGGCAGACGGAGCCGATCACGCTCATCCGCCCGCTGCTCGGCTGGCGCCGCCGCCAGGTGCGGGCCATGGCCCGGGCGCTCGGCCTCGAGTGGCTGGAGGACGCCTCGAACCTCGATCCCCGCCACGCGCGCAACCGGGTGCGCCACGAGCTCATCCCGACGCTCGAGCGCGACTACAACCCGCGCGTCGTCCGCGCGCTGGCCGGGCTGGCCGACCGGCTGCGGCGCGAGAGCGCGCCGGCGGCCCGGGCCGCCGAGGAGACCGCCCGGCGCTGCTTGCGCCCTGCCGCCCCGGGGGAAACGGCTCTACTCGTCGATCTCGACGGCCTGGCCACCGAGCCGGAGGCGGTCGCGACTCGCGTCCTCTGGCTCGCCTACCAGCGCCTGGCGGGCCCCGACGCGCCCCTCGGCGGCGCGCACATGCGCGCCCTCTGGAGCCTGGCCACCGCTCCGAACGCCCCCCCGGCCGAGGTCCACCTGCCCGGCGCGGTGCGCGCGCGGCGCCGCCGCTCGACGCTGCGGCTCGAATACCACGAGCCGCGGCCGGGTAACGAGAAGAACGGGGCCGCGCTCCAGAATCCGGTTGAAGGCGGGCCGGGCGGCTCCCTAGACTGACGGGTTTCGATCCCGGAGTTGCAGGCAGGGGACGCCGGCGGCGGCCCAGAGCGAAGGCCTGGAAGGAGCGGGCGACCGCGATGATCGACGCGATCCGGCAATGCCGGCGAGGCGACGAGGTCCGCCTGGCGGACGGGACCTGCCGGATCCTCTTCACCGCGGAGGAGATCGGCGCGCGCATCGCCGAGCTGGGACGCGAGCTCGCCCGCGACTACCAGGGCCGCGTGCCGGTGCTCATCGGCATGCTCCGCGGCGGCTTCGTCTTCCAGTGCGATCTCGCCCGCGCGGCGGGGATCCCCCTCGAGCTGGACTACCTGTCGGTCTCCCGCTTCGACCCGCGCGAGCGGGGCCGCACCGCGGTCAAGGTGCTCCACGACCTGCGCTCCGACGTCCGCGGCCGGCACGTGATCGTGCTCGAGGGCATCCGCACGAACAGCACCAAGATGGAGTACGTGCGCACTTTCCTGGAGCTGCGCGAGCCGGCCTCGCTCGCCTTCGGTGCCCTGATCCGCCACGGAGACGCGCGGAACCACTCCGTGGGGCTCCAGTACAAGGGCTTCGACGCGGGGAACGAGTTCGTCATCGGCTGCGGCCTCGACTACCTGGAGCGCTACCGCAACCTGCCGGTGATCGCGACCTTCGCGCCGTCCGCACCGCCGGGAAAGGACTCGCATGCCTGAAAGCGCACAGACCTCCGCCGGCGCCGCGAGGCCCGGCATCGCCCGCGCCGCCTCCGGCGAAGAGGAAGCCCAGCGCGACCGCGATCCCGCGGGCGAGGGGGGCGAGCGGCGCGGCCCGGCGCGCGGGCCGGGAGGCTCGCCCGAGGGCCCGCGGCGGCCCGGCATGCCCGGGGCGGGCCGCTCGTTCCGGGCGCTCAGCCTCTGGCTGCTGGTCGCCCTGGCGGCGATCGTCATCGTCCAGCAGCTCCACCGCTCGCAGAGCGCCGGGACGGAGATCTCCTACAGCGAGTTCTGGCAGGCGGTGCAGGAGCAGCGCGTCGAGGAGGTGACCATCGTCCGCCGCGACGTCACCGGCAAGTACCGCGAGACGGCCGACGCCGAAGCCAGGCGCTTCCACACCTACCTGCCGACCGAGAACGACCCGGAGCTGCTCGAGGCCCTGCGCGGCGCGGGCGATCCGGGCCGCCCGCGGGTGAGGATCCAGTCGAAGCCCGACCCCACGCCCTGGTTCAGCGTGCTCCTATCCTGGCTGCCCTTCGTGCTCCTGATCGGCATCTGGTTCTTCATGATCCGCCAGATGCAGTCGGGCGGCTCGGCGGCGCTCAAGTTCGGCAAGAGCCGCGCCCGGCTGCTGCAGGAGCACAAGGCGCGCGTGACCTTCGAGAGCGTCGCCGGGGCGGACGAGGCCAAGCAGGAGCTCGAGGAGGTCATCGAGTTCCTGCGCTCGCCGCGGAAGTTCCGCCGCCTGGGGGGGCGGATCCCCAAGGGCGTGCTGCTCATCGGGCCTCCGGGCACCGGCAAGACGCTGCTCGCCCGCGCCGTGGCGGGCGAGGCCAACGTCCCCTTCTTCAGCATCAGCGGCAGCGACTTCGTCGAGATGTTCGTCGGCGTCGGCGCCGCCCGCGTGCGCGACCTCTTCGAGCAGGGCAAACGGCACGCCCCCTGCATCGTCTTCGTCGACGAGCTCGACGCCGTCGGCCGCCACCGCGGCGCCGGTCTGGGCGGAGGCCACGACGAGCGCGAGCAGACGCTCAACCAGCTCCTGGTCGAGATGGACGGCTTCGACGCCAACGAGGGGGTGATCCTCCTCTCGGCCACGAACCGCCCCGACGTGCTCGACCCGGCGCTGCTGCGCCCGGGGCGCTTCGACCGCGTGGTCGTCGTCGACCGCCCCGACGTGCGCGGCCGCGAGGGGATCCTCAAGGTCCACTGCCGCAACAAGCCGCTGGCCCCCGACGTCGACCTGCAGATCCTCGCCCGGGCCACGCCCGGCCTCTCCGGAGCCGACCTCGAGAACATCGTCAACGAGGCGGCGCTGCTGGCGGCGCGGCGCGACCAGGAAGCGATCCGCATGACCGACCTCGAGGAGGCCAAGGACAAGGTGATGATGGGCACCGAGCGGCGCAGCCTGATCATCCCCGATGACGAGAAGCGGATCACCGCGTATCACGAGGCGGGCCACGCGCTGGTCGCCTGGTTCATGCCCGAGGCCGACCCGCTGCACAAGGTGACGATCATCCCCCGCGGCCAGGCGCTCGGGCTGACCCACTGGCTGCCGACCGACGACCGGCACATCCGCACGAAGGCCTATCTCGAGCAGATGATGGTCGCCTCGATGGGCGGGCGCGCGGCGGAGGAGCTGATCTTCCACCGCTTCACCACCGGGGCGGCCAGCGACATCTCCTCGGCCACCCAGCTCGCCCGGCGGATGGTGTGCCAGTGGGGCATGAGCGAGAAGCTCGGACCGATCCAGTTCGGCAGCAAGGACGAGCTGATCTTCCTCGGCAAGGAGATCTCGCAGCAGCGGGACTACAGCGAGCGCACCGCCCAGTTGATCGACGAGGAGGTCAACCGCATCGTCACCACCGCCTACACCCGGGCGCGCGAGATCCTCGAGGACAACCGCGAGACGCTCGACCGCCTCGCCCAGGCGCTCCTCGAGCGCGAGATCCTCGATCGCGAGGAGGTCGGCAAGATCATCGCCGGCGGCTCCGCGGCCCCGGGAACCGGGGAGGCGGCCCCCGAGGGCGCGCCGGCGGCCGGCGCGGGAGCGGCCGCAGCCGCCGCCCCCACGGATCCGGCAGCGACGGTGGATCCCGCGCCCCGGGCCGCGGCAGCCGATCCCCCCGCGGATCCCGGACCGCCGGCAGCCGGCGCAGAGACGCCCGAGGTGCCGCCGGAGAAGCCCTGATGGCGGATGCCGCCCCATCCCGCCCGCTCGCGCGCCTGCGCCTGGGAGACCGGGAGTTCGAGCTGGGGCGCCGTACGCTGGTGGCGGGCATCCTCAACTGCACGCCCGACTCCTTCTTCGACGGCGGCCTCCACGCCGGCCCGCGGGAGGCCGTCGCCCGCTATCACCAGATGGCCGAGGAGGGCGCCGACTGGATCGACCTGGGCGGCGAGAGCACGCGCCCCGGCGCCGAGCCCGTGCCGGCGCTGGAGGAGTGGCGGCGCGTCGAACCGGTCTGCGCGGCGGCCCGCCGGGCGGGCCACCCCCTGCCGCTGTCGATCGATACCACCAAGGCGGAGGTCGCCGAGCGGGCGCTCGACGCCGGCGCGGCGATCGTCAACGACGTCAGCGCGCTGCGCTTCGATCCGCGGCTGGCCGCCCTCGCCGCCCGCTACCGCGCCGGCCTGATCCTGATGCACATGCGCGGGGAGCCCCGGTCGATGCAGCGGGAGCCCCGCTACGGCGACGTCGTGGCGGAGGTGCGCGACGAGTTGGCCGCCGCGCTGCGCGCCGCCGCCGGGCGGGGCGTGGACGAAGCGCGGGTGGTGATCGACCCGGGCATCGGCTTCGGCAAGACCGTGGCCCACAATCTCGAGATCCTGCGCCGTCTGGGGGAGTTTTCCTTGTTGGGCCGGCCGGTGATGGTAGGATGCTCGCGCAAGAGCTTCATCGGCGCGGTGTGCGACGCCCCGCCCCCCGAGCGGCTGGAGGGCACGCTGGCGGCCCACGTGGCCGCCGCCCTGGCGGGGGCGCACGTGGTGCGCGTCCACGACGTCGCCGCCCATCGCCGCGCGCTCGCCCTGGCGGACGCGCTGCTGGGCGGGCCTCCGGAGAGCTAGGCCATGGCGCTGCCGCAGGGATTCGACTGGCTGAGGACGGTCGTCGACATCCTCATCGTCGCCTTCCTCTTCTACCGCCTCTTCATCCTGGTGCGCGGCACGCGGGCGATCCAGATGTTCATCGGCCTGGTGACGCTGGTGATCCTCTCGGCCGTGGCCCAGTGGCTGCACCTGGCGGCGCTCAACTGGCTGCTCGACAGCCTGCGCACCGTCTGGGTGATCGCCTTCATCATCATCTTCCAGCCCGAGCTGCGCAAGGCGCTGACCCAGATCGGGCAGAGCCGGCTCTTCAACCGCTTCGTCACCGTCTCGGAGTTCGCCTACCTGAACGAGGTGCAGAACGGCGTCGAGCGCGCCAGCCGCAAGGGGCTCGGCGCGCTGCTCGTCCTGGAGCGCAACATTGGGCTGAAGAACTTCATCGAAACCGGCACCAGGATCGAGGCGGCCGTCAGCGCGGAACTACTGGAGACGATCTTCACCCCCCCCTCGCCGCTGCACGACGGCGCGGTCGTGCTGCGCGGCAACCAGATCGTCGCCGCCGGCTGCATCCTGCCGATCTCGTCGAACCCCGATCTCGAGAAGACCCTCGGCATGCGCCATCGCGCCGCGGCGGGGCTCTCGGAGGAGACCGACGCGATCGTGATCGTCGTCTCCGAGGAGACGCGCCAGATCTCGATCGCCGAGAACGGGGCGCTGACCCGCAACCTGCAGATCGGCGAGCTGAAGAGCCGCCTGAGCGCGCTGCTGAAGATCAAGCCCGCCAAGGCCGAACCGCGCGAGGGCCGGGAGGCCCGATCCCAGGGCGCCTGAGGCCTCGGCGGCGGCTCCCGTGCCCGGCGCGCAGGCCCGCAGCCCGGACTCCCCTGGACGATCCGCTACCCCCCCCCCGCCTTCCCCCGCCCGCCGCTTCGGCTTGATCCACTTCGGCCCCTCCTATAGGATGCGCTGGCGTGGTCGGAGCGGGGACTTCCGCTCCCCGAGGGTCGAGGGAGGGTGGAGCGCATGCCGCCAGCATGGGCCCGGCCGGCAGTCCGGCTGCCGCTGGTCGCAACCGCCGTCACTCCTCGCCCCCGAATCGCCGTCGCGCCTCCGGCCCGTCGCGCTCCCGGCTCTCCGCTCTTGGGTATCCACCCCCAGCCATGAGGAACCCCGCCATGAGATGGGCATGCATCCTCTGTCTCCTGACGCTGCCGGCCGGATGGGCGGCGGCCCAGGAGGGCGCCGCGGTCGGGGGCGCTCCGGTCGAGACGGCCGTCGCCGGTGCAGACGCCGGCGAGGCCCCGCTCGGGCAGCCCGCGGAGCCCGCGCCGCCCGCACCCTTCCCCGCCCCCGCGGGCGCCACCGCCCGGGACAAGCCCAACGACGGCGGCGGCGCCATCGCCATCCGCTGGCAGCCCGTGCCCGGGGCCATGGCCTACCGGATCGAGCGCGCCGGAGAGGACGGGGCCTTCGTCCCCGTCGGAGCGGCGAGCGCCCTGGAGAACGCCTATGAGGACCGCGTCGAGGACGGCGTGGCCTACCGCTACCGGGTCGTCGCTCTCGGCCCCGCCGGCGAGGAGGGCGCCTCGCCGGCCACGCTTCCGGCCCGCAGCCGGCCGCAGTGGTTCAACGGCGACCTGACCGGCGTCGCCCTGTCCGTGGTCGCCTTCATTCTCGTCGTCGCCTGGTTCATCCGCCGGGCGCGCCGCGGCGAGCAGCTCTTCGTGCGCCGCATCGCCGGCCTGGAGGCGGTCGACGAAGCCGTCGGCCGCGCCACCGAGATGGGGCGGCCCGTCCTCTACATCCCCGGCACGGGGCGCATCGAGGACATCGCCACGGTCGCCTCGATGAACGTGCTCGGGGAGATCGCCAAGAAGACGGCCGAGTTCGGCACGCCGATCCTCGTCCCCAACCGCGATCCGGTCGTCTTCACCGTCAGCCGCGAGGTGGTCAAGGGGGCCTACACGGCCGCCGGGCGCCCCGACGCCTACGACCCCAACAGCGTCTTCTTCCTCGTCGAGAACTCGCTCGCCTTCGCCGCGGCGGTCGACGGCATCATGGTGCGCGAGCGGCCGGCGACCAACTTCCTGCTCGGCTCCTTCTTCGCCGAGTCGCTGATCCTGGCCGAGGTCGGCGCCTCGACCGGGGCGATCCAGATCGCCGGCACCGACCAGGTGCCGCAGCTGCCCTTCTTCGTCGTCGCCTGCGACTACACGCTGATGGGCGAGGAGCTCTACGCCGCCTCCGCCTACCTCTCGCGCGAGCCGCTCATGCTCGGCGCGCTGAAGGGCCAGGACGCCGGCAAGCTCCTGTTCATGGCGCTGCTCGTCGCCGGGACGATCTTCTCGCTGATCACCGGGCTCGACGCCGGCTGGCTGCTGTCGACCTCGGGCTACTAGGGGAGGTGGGGCATGAAGGACAAACTTCCGCTGATTCTCCTCATCGTCGTCGGATTCATGGGCCTGACCGACCGCTTCCTCCCCCACCCGGCGCCGGAGCATCTGAACCAGTACATGCGCGACACGCTGCTGCGCATCATCTCCGCCTTCGCCCTGATCCTCGGGCTGGGCAACCTGATCCTGCGCCACATGAACCGCATCCGCAAGAAGAGCACCGACTGGCCCCACTCCTACACCCTGCTGATCAGCTTCTTCGTCGCCTCGGTGATCGGCCTCTTCGGCGGCGTGGCCGGCGAGCTCTGGTTCCCCACGCGCGTGGGGACCTTCGACTTCAACATCACCACGATCTACAACCAGATGCTCATCCCGCTCGGGGCCTCGATGTTCTCGCTGCTCGCCTTCTACATGGCCTCGGCGGCCTACCGCTCGTTCCGCGCGCGCAACTGGCTGGCGATCCTGCTCCTGGGGTCGGCCTTCATCGTCATGCTCGGGCAGGTGCCGATCGGCTACCGCATCTCGCCGGCCATCCCCGAGATCAGCCAGTGGATCATGGAAGTGCCCAACACCGCGGCCAAGCGGGGGATTGAGTTGGGGATCACTCTGGGCGTCTTGGCGACCTTCCTCAAGATCCTCTCCGGGATCGAGAGAAGCTGGTTGGGGAGCGGCCGATGAACTGGGAACGCCTGCTGAAGATCGACCGGCGCGTCATCTTTCTGACGATGGCGCTGGCCATCATCCTCCCGTTGCTGTTCCCCATCCGGCTGACGATGGGCGTGCAGCGGGTCACCCGCAACCTGTTCCAGGCGGTCGAGGCGATCGATCCGGCCCGCCAGTGCCTGCTGATCTCGACCGACTACACGCCGCAGACCGAACCGGAGAACCACCCGATGGCCAAGGCGCTCATGCGCCACGGCTTCGCGCGGCGGGTCCCGGTGCTGGTCAACGCCCTCTACGTCGAGGGGGCCCCGCTGATCGACCAGGCGATCACCGAGGTGATGGGCGACTTCAACGCCCGGGCGACGAGCCGCGAGGACAGCATCCTCTACGGGCGCGACATCGTCTACCTGGGCTGGCAGCCGCCGCCGATCGTGCCGATCCTGGCCATGGGCGAGTCGATCACCGGCATCTACCCCGACGACTACTACGGCAACCGCACCGACTCGCTCGAGGTGATGCGCCGCATCCGCAACTACGCCGACGTCGGCATCGTCGTCGCCATCACCCCCCTCTCCTCGCCCCTCTGGTACGTCCAGTTCGCCCAGACCAAGTACGGGGTCAAGGTGGGCGCCGGCTGCACGGCGGTGTGCGCCCCCGACTTCTACCCCTACTGCGCGACGGGCCAGCTCTCGGGGATGATGGCCGGCATGAAGGGCGCCGCCGAGTACGAGGAGCTCGTCGAGCAGAAGTACCGGACCGGCGGGCGCCTCAAGGCGACCGAGGGCATGGCCTCGCAGTCGGCCGCCCATGTCCTGATCATGGTCTTCGTGATCCTGGGCAACGTCGCCTACTTCGCGATGAGGAGGAAGTCATGAACCTGAGCACCGACATCTGGGTCTGGGTGGGCGTCTTCCTCACCTTCTGCATCTACTCGTTCCTCTATCGGGACAACCCGTTCTACAAGTTCGGCGAGCACCTCTTCGTCGGCGTCTCGAACGCCTTCACCCTCTCCTTCATGGTCCACCGCATCATCATCCCGATCCTGGTGCGGCCCTTCACCGAGGCCTGGCGGACGGCCGGCAGCGAGGGGTTGTCGGCCGGGCTCTTCAACCCGTACGCCCCGAGCAACTTCCTGGTCATCATCCCGGGCGTGATCGGCTGCTTCTACTTCGCCCGCTTCATCCCCGGGCTGACCTGGCTCGTGCGCATCCCGATCGCCCTCTTCATGGGCTACTACGTGGGCCGGTCGGTGCCCGCCTACCTCGAGGGCAGCGTCTTCCCGCAGATGCGCGGCACGATGCTCACCCAGGCGAGCTTCGACCCCGCCCAGGGCGGCATCCTCGGGGGCATCTTCGCCCTGCTCGTGCTCGTCGGCGTGATCGGGACGCTGACCTACTTCTTCTTCTCCAAGGAGCACAAGGGCGTCGTCAAGTGGGGCGCGCAGACGGGCATCGTCTTCGTCATGGTCGGGTTCGGGGCCTCGTTCGGTTTCACCGTCATGGCGCGCGTGTCGCTGGCCATCGGGCGCTTCATCTTCATCCTGCGCGACGCGCTGGGGATCGTCACCTGAGAGCGGGCCGCCTCTCCGGGGCCGCCGCAGCCGCGGCCTGAGGAGAGGCGGCCGCGGAAGGGCGGCCGCGGAAGGGCGGCCTGCGGAGAGGCGGCCGCGGAAGGGCGGCCTAGAAGTTCTCGATGCGCGTGACGACGAGGCCCTTCCAGGTCTCGACGCGCGCGAGGTAGGTCGCCAGCGGCACCTTCTCGACCTTGCCCCCCTCGTAGTGCCCCTCAAGGCCCGAGGCGGCGGCGTGGATGAGCTTGGTCCCGTCAGGATCCCGGCGGACGATCCCCAGGTGGCCGATCTGCGTGCCGGCGGCGCGCACGGAGCGGCCCGCCTCGGTCCTCTCGTCGGCGACGAACCAGACGATGTCGCCGTCCATCAGCCCGGAGAGATCGAGCAGGTTTTTGGGCGCGTAGCGCAGCTCGCCCGCCGGATAGCGCTCCGTGCCGGCGGGGTCGGCCACGGTGACCGAGAGCGAGTCGGTGATGTCCCGGCCCCAGATGCCGGAGCCGATCATCTCCTCGGCGTAGTCCAGGTGCACCGGGCTGTCGTAGTCGACGCGCCCCTCCTCGTCGACGACCTCCTCGAGCGAGGCGCCGTAGAAGCGTGTCCCGAACGCGAACTGCACCGCCTCGAGGGCGCTGCTCGAACGCCCCAGCTCGGTCGTCCGATAGACGAAGAGCACGCAGTCGGTCCGGAAGTCGTCCACCAGGCGGCCCTCGGCGGCGTAGCCCCCGGGCTTGAGGCCGAAGCGGTAGGTGGTGACGCCCCGCTTCCAGAAGTACTCGGCCCAGTCGGCGATGCGCTTGCCCACCTCGACGCCGGAGAACTCGCCCATGCGCTCGTCGATCTCCTTCTCCGGCAGCGTCTGGACCCCCTCCAGATTGAACCGGATCATGCGGTCGTAGAGCTGCATCAGCCTCTCCTGGCGCGCCTCGTCCTCCTCCATCTCCGTCGCGGCGCCCCCGGCCGCGCCCGCGAGAAACGCCGCCGCGAGTCCGACGGCGACCGCCGCCCGCAGGCCGATTCCCGCCCACCCGAGCCCCTTGGTCATCTCTTCCGCCCTTCCGTCGCCGCCCGCTCTAGCGCAGCTTGATGAGCTTGCCCTGCACGCGCTGCGTCCCGGCGGCGGTGGTCACCAGGTAGACCCCGTTGGCCGCCGGCAGCCCGCGCTCGTTCAACCCGTCCCAGGACCAGGCCAGGGACACCGTGCCGTCGGGCTCGGTCGTCACGCGCGCCGGCGAGGCCAGGCGCCGCACGAGCTGCCCGTGCACACTGTAGACGCGCGCCTCCAGGTTTGCCAACCCCGTCGCGCCGGAACCGCCGGGGATCGAAGCCCGCGCCTCGCTCTCGCCACCCGCCGCCACGACCAGGGCCGCCGGCAGCTCGCAGTGCAAGGCGACCTGTCCGGCGAAGGGATTCGGCCGCGCATGGATGACGACCGCCGGCTCCTCCGGCAACCTGGGCTCCGGCAGGGGGATGGCGAAGAGGCCGTGGCGGTAGGCGCCGAGCAGGAGCCGCCGGCCCGGAACATCGAGCGCCAGGGCGGCCACGCGCATGCCGGCCGGAAGCGGCACCTGTTCCCACGCCGCGCCGCGCGTGTCCGAAGCGTACAGCCGCTCCGCTGTTCGCGCGAAGAGCCAGGCCGCTCCGGGCGGGCCGGAGAGCACTTCGAGAACGCGCTCCTCCTCCAGCCCGGCGAAGGTCCAATCGTCGAGCGCCGGACCCTCGAAGAGCCCCGAGTCGGTGCCCAGCCAGTATCCCTCGCCGTCGGCGGCGCACCAGAGCGCCTGGCGGCCCGGGGGGGCGACGACCTCCCGCGGCGAGCCGCACGCGGCGAGCGGCCCGAGGCCGTCGGCGGGCGGCAGCGCCCCCTCGGGCACAGGCACCCATCCCGCGGCCGAGTCGATGCCCGCGAAGGCCCCGATGTCGGTCCTCAGCGTCCAGGCCCCGGACGCTTCCCCGGCGGCGATCGACAGGACGCTCACCCGCCGCAGACCTTCGTTGCGCCAGCGCCACCCGGGGCCCTCGCCGGGCAGGGCGATCACGCCTCGGGAGGTGGCCGCGCGGCTCTCGCCGCGCGAGATCCCGACCCAGAGGATCTCCGCCGGAACTCCCGCCAGCGGGCGTTCCCAGCGGGGATCTCCCAGGCGGGCGCGCAGGAGCGCCCCGCCGCGCGTCACCGCCCAGAGCTCGTCGCCGAGCGGGCTCTCCGCCGTGCGCAGGAGGACGATCGGATCCTCTCCGCCCGCGTCGCCGGGCGGGGCCGCCGGGCCGCGAAGCTCCCAGGAGCGGCCCGCGTCGCGACTGACGAAGATGCCCTCGCGGGCCGCTGCGCAGACGAGACCGGTCACGCCGTGGACGCAGGCGGCGCCGATCTGCTTGGGCAGCCGCTCCACGGGGCGGAAGGTGCGCCCTCCGTCGCGGCTGGCGAAGAGCCCCTCCCATTCGCAGAGGGCGAGCAGCGTCTTCGGGTCCCCCGGAACCGTCCAGGC